>JAFGWG010000105.1 GCA_016937255.1 Bacteroidales bacterium | reverse complement strand
CTTGAGAATTTTTCATCGCTATATTTTTCCCTCAAAGGTACCTGCGCTTGTAGCATTATCAAATATGCGCTTGCTGGGGTGGATACGAATGACTGGTTTTATTGTTTACCGGCGAATCTTTTTTGCTTTCAGAGATATCTTTCTGAGTAAAATATATATTCAGATAGTACATTCACACGCAATAGTATTTTAAATGTGGTTGCCGTGATTATTAGTGCTTATCAATAATATCTTAAAACTTAAAATTCATATATTGCAGAAAACTAATTTTGCCGTTAACATGCATTGTTCAAACAATGCTCCTCATACACACAAGAAAAATACAAGTAATGTACACCTAAGAAAAACCCCACTTAATGAAAACAAACACCACAATACTTTTGATTATATGCCTTCATATGCTATATGCTCAGAATATTTCGTTTTCCGAAAAATTAAAAAAATCGGAACCCGAATTAAATAAACGGATACTAAGAATGATGAAAAGTGCACAAGTGCAAGGGTTGAGCATAGCCATTGTTGATTCATCGGGAATGATTTGGCACAAAGGATATGGATATAAAGATGTTAAAGAAAAAATACCTGTTGACAGCAAAACAATTTTTTGCGTTGGTTCAATCTCTAAATTATTTACAAGTATTGCCATAATGCAGCTTTATGAACAAGGCAAATTAGACATACACAAACCAGTACGGCAGTATATTCCCGAATTCAAGCCTCTTGGATCCGACGATTTCTTAGACGAAATTACCATAAAAAGCATTTTAATGCATCAATCGGGACTACCGTCTGATAACCTTGCAATGTTTTTTACCGAAAAACCATTTTCAGCGCAAAACTGTATAGAATACCTTAACACACACTACACATGCACCAAACCATACATAATTATGTCTTATTCAAACATTGGATATGGTTTGCTCGGTGCTATTGTTGAACGAGTGAGCATGCAAGATTTCAATGAATACATAAGACAGCATATAACTCATCCATTAAAGATGTATAACAGTTCGTTTAAACAAGAATCACATATAAAAACACATCTGTCAAAACAATATTTAAAGAAAAATAAAGAATATTGCGAACCACATATTGGAGAACTTATGCCTGCCGGAGGATTTTATACCAACATGGAGGATTTGTCTTTATTTGTAAAAATGCTCTTAAACCGTGGCTCTTTAGATTCGGTACAAATTATTAGCGAGCCTACCTTTAAAGAAATGGTGTCTACTCAAAATTCCGAAGTTCATTTAGATTATGATATGGCAATAGGGCTAACTTTTTTCATAACAATGGACGGTACTTGGTTTAAAGCAGGCGGCAGTTTTTCGCATGGAGGCAACACAATTGTTTTTCACTCGGGGCTTACGGTACTTCCATATCAGAATTTAGCGGTTATACTGAGCACAAACTCCAAAAAAGGACTAAAAATAGTGCCTGAAATAGAACGATTTGTGCTAGATAAAGCTCTTGAAGAAAAAGGAATAGATAGCATCTTTCCGGCTCAAACAATATCAAAACAGCAAACAAAAAAATATATTAACAGCTCTGATTATAAACAATATGAAGGACTATATTCGTTTATGCTAAAACCATTAAAACTAAAAGCAAAGAAAAAATCAATACTACTAAAATCAAGCATGTTCTCCTTTGTCTTAAAGCCATCGGATGATTCAACCTTTTCAGTAAAGCTAAGGATGCTGGGTATATCATTCAAAAATAAAAACATATCCAAAATGTGGTTTGATATTGTAGATAACGATACGGTAATTGTTGCAACATCGTGGGATCGCAATTTCTATTTCTCCAATAAAATGCAAAAAATGTCCGCTGAGGATACAAATAAATGGAAACATATCGAAGGCGTATACACAAGAGCCGACTCATCTGTTGTTTTCCAATCGGTGAAAGTTAAAGCCAAGAACGATTATATATATATTAAATCGGCAAAATATCACGGCAACAGTATGCGACTAACAGCACAACCGACAAACAATTCGATGCTAAAAGTTTGCGGAATGGGACGAAATACAGGAAATACGATACCATTTACACAAAAAAACAACACAACTACATTTGATTACGCAGGTATCATTTATAAAAAGAAATAATACGTACACAAAAAAAATAGCCTAAGATTGCAAAAACAATCTCGGGCTATTAAAAAATAGATTAATTTAAGGTTTCAACGTACAAAAACAATAGCACCGTTTATAAACCATGCCATGTTTTACGAACTGTACCCTAATACACGGTCCGAAATATGATCGCCTATTGCCAGCGAAGAAGTTGCTGCCGGCGAAGGAGCATTCAGAACATTTATAATGTTTTTGTGTTCGAGAATAATAAAATCGTCGCACAAATTGCCAAGTCTGTCGCATGCCTGAGCGCGCACACCAGCCCCACCTCTCACCAAGTCTTCTTTCTTTAAGTTTGGTATCATTAATTGAAGCGATTTTACCATTGCATATTTATTAAACGAGCGCCAGTACTCACCCAAGCCAATACTTTTCCAATATTTGCGAATAACCTTTCTAAAACCGGGCCATGCAAGCGAATTGATCATGTCGCTAATGGATATGTCCGTTTTTTTATACCCTTCCCTTTTAAAAGCCCACACAGAATTAGGCCCAGCTTCTAAACCGCCTTTCATCATACGGGTAAAGTGTACGCCCAAAAATGGCAGGTCGGGATCGGGAACAGGATAAATAAGATTTTTAACCAACCCATGGCTCTCCTTCTTTATATCAGAATATTCGCCTCTAAACGGAATTATGCGATAATCTAAATTCTTCATTGTAAATCCGGCTATTTTATCGCAATACAATCCTGCGGTATTAACAACTTTTTTTGCAGAAAAAGACTGTTTAGTGGTTTCTACTGTTGCTATATCCCCTTCAACAGTAATGTTTGTTACTTTATGATTAAGAAAAATTTCGCCCCCATATTTTTGAGTAAATACTTCAGCATATTTATTGCTAACCTCTACAAAATCGATAATACCTGTATATGGAACCCAAATTCCTGCCAATCCAGAGCATTCAGGTTCGTAATTTTTAATTTCTTCGGATGTTATTTTTTTTATGTTTGTCAACCCATTTGCAATGCCTCGCTCCATAAGCATTTCCATGCGCGGAAGATCTTTAGGGCGAGTTGCAACAACTATTTTTCCACACAAATCATACTTTACGCCTTCTTTATCGCAAAAATCAAGCAACATGCGGTACCCTTTAATGCAATTTTGAGCTTTTAAACTTCCCGGACGGTAGTACAATCCCGAATGAATTACACCACTATTATTTCCTGTTTGGTGCTGTGCTAATTTCGATTCTTTTTCTAATAAAGCTATTTTAAGGTCTTTATTTTTTTCTTTGAGTTTAAGAGCAGTCGCAAGTCCAACAATTCCTCCTCCAATAACAATTATATCGTAAGTCATTTTTTTATAATTTTCAAATATCTGCCAAGTACTATTTAAGGCTTTTTCTGCGCATTTTGCATTTCTATTTTGCGGGTCAAAGATACACAATTCGCAGGAGCACTGTTGCTCACACAAACTGCAAATTTCTGCTTTTCCTATAAATTAATTACAATAGCTTCACTTGCTTTATTTGCTTTTGCCCTTGCTTGGTCTGTATCAGAGCCAAGTGCTAAGCAAACTCCCATCCTCCGCTCGCCCTTAACTTCGGGTTTGCCAAAAAAGCGTATCTGAGTGTCGGGTTCTGTCAAAGCCTGCTCTATTCCCGAAAACGACACCGCTTTTGATATGCCTTTTGCAAGAATTACCGACGATGCTGCAGGCGCATACAAGGTTATATTTGGTATTGGCATTCCCAATATTGCACGAGCATGCAATGCAAATTCTGATAAATTTTGCGAAATCATCGTAACCATACCCGTATCATGTGGACGGGGAGATAATTCGCTGAAGTAAACTGTATCTCCTTTTATAAAAAATTCGACTCCAAAAATACCCCATCCTCCAAGGGATTTTACAACCTTTGACGCTATTTCCTGAGCATCGGCAAGGGCTGTTTCGCTCATTACCTGAGGCTGCCACGACTCCTGATAATCGCCATTTTCTTGACGGTGCCCTATTGGAGCACAAAACGAAATACCTCCTTTGTGGCTTACCGTGAGAAGGGTTATTTCGTAGTCAAAATCAACAAAACCTTCAACAATAACCTTTCCGCCCGAACCTCGTGCTCCTTCTTTTGCATAACTCCATGCCTTTTCCACATCTTCTTCCGATTTTATGGTTGACTGCCCTTTGCCCGAAGAGCTCATAACAGGTTTTACAATGCAAGGAATCCCTATTTCATGCACAGCTTTTTTAAAATCTTCTTTGGTGCATGCAAATCGGTAAGGCGATGTTTTTAAACCGAGCTCTTCGGCTGCAAGAGTGCGTATTCCTTCCCTATTCATTGTTAATGATACAGCTTTTGCCGAAGGAATTACATTATATCCTTTTTGCTCAAGTTCTATTAACATATCTGTTGCTATTGCCTCTATTTCGGGAACAATATATTGAGGCTTCTCCAATTCAATTATAGCTTCAAGCGCTTTTCCGTCGAGCATAGATAATGTATATGATTTGTGAGCAACTTGCATAGCAGGGGCGTTGTCGTAACTGTCAACCGCAATAACCTCACAACCAAACCGCTGCAATTCAATCACTACTTCTTTACCAAGCTCGCCCGAACCAAGGATCATTACTTTTGTTGCCAAATCTGATAATGGAGTGCCAATTGTTATCATATATATACAATGTAAAAAAGATTGTTTGCTTAATGATTGCTCAAATGTAATTAATTATAATAAATAGCGAATACACTATTATCATGTAAGTTATAAAGAGTTATTAACCATTAAAAATAAACAATGAGCTTAAATCCCTATGTTACTAAACAACAAAAACAGATCACATAATAATTTCCATAATGCAACAATCATAATTGAATACAATGCCAAACCGTTCGCATTATCACACTATTTAAACTATATACATGCAAGAATCCAATCATGTGCACATGCATACATCACCCATTATCAGTTAAGTTGTTTTGGTCAAATATAATAATCTAGGGTAAATCATTATATTTGCCAAGTATATAGAATTGAGTATTATTAAGGTATAATAGAATTTCACAATGTTACTTTCTTTCAAAATTTTTCTTTCAAAATTCATTCAATCATTAGAATCTTTTCTAAAAATCATCCTCTTGTCCAAAAGAGTATCGTTACCCGCTAAAAACACCGACAGATGTGTTATCTTGGGCAATGGGCCTTCGCTGCAAGATGAATATATGGCAAATAAGCAAATCTTTCATTCTTTAGATCTTATTGTATTAAATTTATTTGCCAATACAGATCTTTATATTGAGATGAAACCTCGCTATTATGTTTTAAATCCAGTAGAATTTTGGTCTGAAAATATTGATGAGGAACGGCATCTTGACCGATTAACTCTTTTTAAAAACATTGTTGAAAAAACAACATGGAATATTATATTATTTGTTCCTATCGTTGCCCGAAAATCACCCTTTTTAAAAGACATTCTTTCCAAAAACAAAAATCTTAACGTCCATTTTTTCAACCAGACTCCGGTTGAGGGAATTACCGGACTGAATCACTTTTTCTTCAAAACTAATGCAGGAATGCCAAGACCTCACAATTCTCTAATACCTTGTTTGATACTTGCAATTAACATGCGGTATAACGAAATATTTTTGACAGGAGCAGAACATTCGTGGCTCAAAACAATTTGGGTATCCGATGAAAATGAGGCTCTGCTTACTCAAAAGCATTTTTACGATAAAGACACAGCCAAATCAAGTGCTATGAAAACCAAAATTGGAGACAAGCGCCCTTTGCATATGATTCTGCACAAGTTTATGCTTGCATTTAAAGGTTATTTTGAAATAGAAAGTTACAGCAAATACATGAAATGCAAAATATACAACACCACGCCCAGATCGTACATTGATGCATTTGAACGGAAAAAACTAAAAGACATTCAGCTTTAAAAAAGTAATACGCAAACACTCTTATCGGTATCTCCTGTAATGCAGATACTGAATAAGTATCAGGAAATAATGAAACACGTTATATTCTTCATAACAAATATTGCTATCGACATACAGCCTTTATTTCAAAAATTTTTCGCAAAAAAAAGCTGCCTAAATTAGACAGCTTTTAAATTTTTTTATTGTACCGACTCGTCTAAAGCTTTTCCTGGTTTAAATTTCACTACTTTTTTTGCAGGGATTTGAATTTCTTTCCCTGTTTGAGGGTTTCTACCTGTTCTAGCTGATCTTTCTGAAATAGAAAATGTACCAAAACCAATTAATTGTACACCATCACCACTAGCCAAAGCTTTTTTAATAGATTCTGTGCATGCGTTTAATGCTTTTTCTGCATCTGATTTTGAAATACCTGCATCCGAAGCAATAGCAGATACTAATTCCGATTTATTCATGTTCTATATTATTTGTTTGGTTTATATTCTTACTAATTCAAAGATATTGTTTTTTACTTGATTTCAAAATGCATCTTGCTTTTTATCACAAAAAAAAGCCTTTAAATAAGGGGTTTTAAGAACTTTTCAACTCTTTTTATTTAATAACTGAAAAATTCAGGTATGTTTCGCTAATTTTAAGCATGTAATTACCTGACGGAATTCGCTCCAAATTAAATGTCTGCAAAGCTCCAGCCCTTTTTTCGGAAACAATTTCTTGCCCCGATGACGAAAGTATTGAATAATTATGGCATTCATTCTCCTTGTTTTGTAAAATACAACTTGTAATATAATTTACAGCAGGGTTGGGATAAAGCTCGGCAGTAATGTCAGCTGCCCGTGAAGAATAGGGCAATTCTATATGTTTATTTTTAACATTGCTACTGCATATTTCAATATTTTTTAATAAATAGTTTTGAGCTGATATCTGCGTATTTACCGACAAATAAAAGAAAAGCATTGCATTATCTGAGCTTTCACTGGCAGTAACAGTAACCGATTTTCGAGTAAAATTGCCGTTCCCATAAGGCGAAAACGCCGTTTCTACGGTGCTTATCACAGAGCTTGGCGCATTCCATGCAACCGAAGCACAAAAACCAGCCTTAAGTTGCGACATACGGGTATGTACATCATTTATATCAAAAGATATGGTATAAGCAGTTCCTGACTGCACCGACAATGGCACACCTACCTGGACTAAATACACGTTGTTGTTACCCCATGCCCGATGCTGAAATTGCAATGCCTGATTTTCGGTAACAACAGACGATCCTGAATATTTATCGTTCCAGTCATTCAAAATATCCCAATGTAACGCTTGAGGAATATTTATTTCAAGACATTCCGATTCGTTTTTAACAACACCTACAAGTATTTGATCGGTATGATGCCCATCCACTGTAGTAACAGTAACTGTTGCATTTCCTTGCCTTATTGCCGTAATTTTGCCATCCTGCCCTACCAATACAGAACTATTGTCACTCAACCAATTTACATTTGTATTTGATGCATTGCTAGGCAGTACTGAATAATCAAGCATCATCATTTCGCCCTCATTCATTGTTATAGCACTATGATTTATGGTTACTCCATTTACAGGTATTTGTAATGAAACCACAGACACGGTAATATTGTCAGAATAATTGCCATCAACAGAAGTAACAGTAACAACAGAAGTACCAACACGATTTGCTGTTACAATACCATTTTGATCTATCGAAACATTGCTATTACTGCACGACCACAGCACATTTTGATTTGTTGCATTAAATGGACTGATACTATATTCAAATGCATGAGCCTCTCCTACTGTCATTTGAATATCATTATTAATTATTGAAATAGCCGTTACAGGTATGTTACCGTCAACAACAGATACGGTTACAGAATCAGAATCAGTGTCACCGTCCTGATCAGTTGCCATTAAAGTAAATGTATATGTTCCGGCTAGGGTAAGCCCCGAAACAGTAGGTGCAAGAGAATGCACATCGCTAATTACAGCAGACGACGAGCTACTCCACAGATACGTAATAATTCCATCGCCTCCGCTCACACTCGCATTAAGAGAAGTAGAAGACACAGGCTTAACAAGAATAACATCCAAACCAGCATCGACAAAAGGAATTAAATCGGCATTGCTTCCCGAAAGAATAAATTCGGCAAATAGCGAAGGGTTTTGCCACGAATCGTCAACTGTTGCATACCACATGAGTTTTGAATCCCTCGAACCTCCATCGTCATTATCATTTATTCCTATTTCAATTCCTATAGAATTACCATTTACAGGATCAACCCCTATTGTAGACCAAGGAATAGCTATTTCTGCATTATAGCCATTTGCAGTTTCTACAATAGAAAAACGAATGCCTACGGTTGAATTTGCAGGATTATTCGCCCCTGTTTTAACAGCAGTACTGTTCCAATTAAATCCCCATTGAAAATCATTAATAATATCATAACGTGTATTTTTACTGTTATCTCCATCAATATATATCTCAATGCCATCGCCATCCCACCAACTCGATCCAGAAGTACTGCTTAAATTATCATCTGTAACCGACACATGTACATATATGTTGTTATTATCCCATAATGCCGACCATTGAGCCGAAAGATCCAATTCGGTTACAGCATTTAACACATAATTATCACTACTCAACGACAAATTGTAGGCAACATCCTTCGCTCCATCTACCACAATAGCGGCTGGAGCATAAGCCAAGGTTGGAGCATTGCTTACAATAATTTCATTATAACTAGAACCACATAATGCCGACGACACCTCTACCCCATAAATACCAGCTTGCGAAATAGTAATTACATTTGATTTTTCTGAAACCATTTCATTTCCGTTAAAAAACCATGTGTGCTCAAAATTAGTACTTAGCTGTGTGCTTACTTGAATAGGCTTGGTGTAGACAAAATCATTTCCAAGACTAAATGCAGGCAACGAGTTGTTTATTTCAATTTGATCGGTGCTATAGCAGTTTTCACCAGATATTTCGAGTACGTACGTTCCTGCATCATCTGCCGTAAATGTGTTTGTAGTAATATCAGGACCAGCAACAACAACACCATCTTTATACCAAGTAAAATCAATATTTCCGTCGGCATATAACTGAGGGTCTATAGAATACGAACCTAACTCACAAATAGAAACATCGGCACCAAGAGCAACAGTTGGGCAAATAAAAACATCAGGGTTATGCCTAAAAGTAATTTTGAAAGTACCGCCCTGATTTGCTGCTATATGCAATTCTCTTTTTTTAGAATCAAAATTCAGATAATCGTTACCATTAAAAGCTATTTTCTCGATTATTAAACTATTAGTCTCGATAGAAAGCGGAGTAAGCGTATGTGTTTGAGCAACACCCTGTGGAGCAAAATAATAATAAAGCTCAACAGGCTTGTTTTTCATGTAAATATTGCCATACAAATAGGTGTAATATGCCGTTTCTGTTGTATGATAACCTGCTTCCCAGTAATCTCCTTTTCCCCACTGACTCGAAACCGCCCCACTGGTCTGAACATCGGTATACGATCCGCCACTTTCAAAATCAATCATATGATCTTCCATGAATTTCCAGCATCCATCTGCAAGATTGAGATACCGTTGTTTTTTTTCAGGATCATCGGTTATTTGTGCAACAAGAATGCCTGCAAGAATACCCTGCTCCTGTGTCCAGTGAGACTTTTGGCCTCCTTTCTGAAAGTAATGAATCCCTCCATACATATTGTCGTAATACCCTCGATCCAACAACTCATCAAGTATCTGCTGTGCTTTTTCTTTATAAATGCTTTTTGTTGGGTCAATAAGATATGCTCTAGCCAAATTCCATGCACACTTAACTGCGTGCCCATTAAACAATTCTTCGCCAAAAGGCTCCCAGTTGGTATTGGCATACTCATATATAAGAGGCGAACTTGCCGAATACGTTTGCGGAACAATATCATATGCAATTCTATCAATAAGTGTAAAATACGAATTGACATAAAAATCATCAATATTCCTCAGGCTCATAACAGTAGCATGAGTGGTGAGCCCGTCGGCAGTGGGAGTAAAACCTTTGTTATGTTTGTTTGACCAATCGTCGTTTGCTGTTTCATAAAATCCCGAAATACCAGCAGAATTATCCCACAAATTATCATAAATAACGTCCAACCCTCTATACATCCACGCCAAATCGGTTTCATTACCATCGTTCCATGCCACTGTACCTCCTGTGGCTTCGTTCATAGCAACATTTCCCAACATACAGTAATGCTGCGTATAGCTCCACTTTCCACTATTATATGTATTTTGCTGAGGATTGCTACCATTGTAATTAGATGCATAATACCACCCTCCGTATGTTTTGTCCCATCCATATTGGTAAATAAAAACTAATGCATGCCTAGCTTTTTCCAAATAATCAAAATTGCCGGTAAGCATAAAAGCTCTTGTAAATGCATATGCAAGACGAGAGTTTGAACAAAAACTTTTTTGCGAAGTAGGTGAATAACTGCCGTCATTAGAAACTTCGTTTATAAAACCACCATAGGTATTATCCTGATATTGAGACCAAAAATCAACTTCATTTATAACAACATCAATTGCCTGGTCAGGATTGCTCATGTATATACTCTCAAATTGTGAATATACCGATGTATAGCTTCCAATTAATAGAAAGCATACAACAAGCTTCATCAATTTTTTCATAACTTTGGTTTTTAGGTTTAATTATAACACAATTGCGTTTTGTTGCCTTTTATAATAATAAAACATGCCTGAAAGTATGAGCTAGCTTGCAATAGAGTACTGGTTAAACACACCACAAGTTACGTAATTACAACTGGCACTCGCGGTGTTGTAAGCACAAGCAAAGCATGACAGATTGTGAAATGAAACATTGATTTACATGTCACGAAAAAGAAGATATTTTATGAAATTACCATTAACTACAATTCTTATTTTTTCTGTTTTTCTATCAACTATTTGGGGATTTAAATCATCTTTAAACGAAAACCAAACGCAATCTTCAGAAATTCAAACATCTATAAAAGCGCTTATCAGCAAATACGCATTGGAGAAAAGTATGATTGGATTGCACGCAAAATCGCTCGACAACGGCGATGTTTACATTGCTTTTGGACACGACCAACTATTGACACCCGCCAGTGTGCAAAAATTAGTGACAACTTCTGCCGCATTTAAATATCTTGGGAAAGATTATAAGCTATCAACAAAGGTACTAGTACAAGGAGAAATTAGCAATGGAACTCTTTACGGCAATTTGATTATAAAAGGAGAAGGCGATGCTACTTTTGAATCGAAATATTTTGAAAAACACCGCAACAATACATTTAACAACATGACAGTTCAGCTAGCGGCTAAAGGAATACAACATGTGCAAGGCAAAATCATTCTGGATGTTTCGAGCTACGAAAATCAAGCAGAAGTGGCTCATTGGATGTGGCAAGATATGGGGAATTACTATGGCGCTGCGGTATATGCCCTTAATCATAATGACAATTCGTTTACTATATTCTTTAATTCGCCAGCAGCAGGGCAGCGTGCCACCATTTCTTCAAACACTTCGGAAATAAATGTTGCTATTGACAACTATGTAAAATCATACGATGGGCGCAGCGACAACGCATATGTATACTCAAGTCCTTACTCCAACAAAATTGTTGTTCGAGGCGAAATTCCTCAAAACAGAACAAATTTCAAAGTAAAGGCTTCGCAACCCAATTTACTCAAAAGCTATGGAGAAGCATTAAAAAAAGCAACAGGCTGGAACAACGAAATTGAAATAACCGAAAATCCGGCAGAAGGACAGTTGCTTTTCATATTAGAGTCTGTTCCTCTTCAGGATATCATTTCAGCCACCAACCAACGGAGCATTAATTTATTTGCAGAGCAATTATTTAAACACATTGCCTTTTACAAATACGGAATAGGAAGCACCGAAAAGGGACTAACATGCATTTCGGATTATCTGAAAAATCTTGGAATCTCCGACAAAGATTTTCTTTTGCACGACGGCTCAGGCTTATCGCCATTTAATATAACAACAGCAAATACCCTAACATCGGTACTCTCGTCAGTTTCTCAAGAATCGTACTTTGCAGACTTTAAAAAAACTCTGGCAGTGCCCGGAGAAAATGGGACATTAAAATATTTTGCACAAAACAAAAAATGGAAATCACATGTGTTTGCAAAAACAGGCACACTTTCAAATTCAAGAAGTCTTGCAGGCTATTTTACAACAAGCACAGGCAGTCAGGTTGCATTTGTGTTTATAGTAAATAATTTTACAATTAAAGGCAATACACTGCAATTATTTTTCGAAGAGCTACTCGATTTGCTCTACATCAATTACTAATAAGGCTTTTTGTACATGCAAATAATTCCAATCCACACCTGATGTATGAAATTTGCTAAAAAATTGTACATTTGCCAATCAAAAGAACTGAAAAAATTAACAAAACTTAAAAATAGCTACTGTGGATATTTTTGAAAAAATCAGCAAAAACAGAGGTGAATTAGGAGTTTGGCAAAAACAAGCTCACGGATATTTCATGTTCCCCAAATTGGAAGGCGAGATAAGTGCTCACATGAAATTTAGAGGAAAAGAGGTTCTTACATGGAGTTTAAATAACTATTGTGCATTGGCAAACCATCCTGAAGTTCGAGAGGCAGATGCCGAAGGAGCAAAGGAATATGGCTTAGGTTATCCAATGGGTGCACGTATGATGTCGGGACAGACAAAGTTGCACGAAGAATTAGAAAATAAACTTGCACAATTTGTTAAAAAACCAAGTGCATATTTGCTCAATTTTGGATATCAAGGTATGGTTTCCATTATTGATTCCCTTTTAGGACGAAATGATGTTGCCGTATATGATTCGGATTCTCATGCGTGTATTATAGACGGCTTGAGAATGCATCCAGGGAAAAGATATGTTTTTTCTCACAACGACATTGTTAGCTTGGAAAAACAGCTAGAAAGAGCAACCAAAACAGCTGGAGAAAAAGGAGGTGGCATACTTGTTATTACCGAAGGTGTATTTGGCATGGAAGGCGACCTTGGAAAATTAGACGAAATAGTTGCCCTTAAGAAAAAATTTAATTTCCGCCTGCTGGTAGACGATGCTCACGGCTTTGGCACAATGGGCGACGATGGCAGCGGTACAGGAACTCATTTTGGAGTGCAAGATCAGGTTGACCTATATTTTGGAACATTTGCAAAGGCAATGGCCGGCATTGGAGCTTTTATTGCAGGTCCAGAAGACGTAATTGATTACTTAATGTATAACATGCGTTCGCAGATTTTTGCAAAATCACTCCCTATGCCAATGGTAAAAGGTGCATTGAAAAGACTAGAGCTGCTACAAACGAAGCCAGAAATTAAAGAGCATCTGTGGACAATAGTAAATGCTCTGCAAACAGGATTAAGAAACGCTGGATTTAATATTGGAAAAACACAATCTCCGGTAACTCCTGTTTTCTTAAACGGAACTCCTCAGCAAGCAGCGAACATTACACTTGACATGCGTGAAAATTACAATATTTTCTGTTCAATTGTGATATATCCTGTCGTGCCTAAAGGAACTATTTTAATCCGATTGATACCTACTGCGATGCATTCGTTAGAAGACGTTGACTATACAATTAAAGCTTTTACTGAAGTAAAAGAAAAACTTGATGCGGGCAAGTATAATGCAGAACAAATTCTTACTTCGCTTATTTAAACAATACCGCTTCGCAGTAAAAAATTTTAAAGGGAATCCGTAAATGATTCCCTTTTTTGCTTTATAGCAAGTGCCATTTTTTACATACAAGTGGTTCATTCAGATGAACATAAGGCATATTCTATCTAAGCACACAAGAAAGGTTGTATTGTTGCTTGGATGTTGGGCTCTACTCGATAACTATAATTCCTTCTGACATGTGGGTTAAAGCGTGTTAGCACACGTAATTCATTAAGGCCCATTATCTCTATATGATTTAATCCATATTGCATCATTTCTTGTCGTCCAGTATTTTTCTTCAGGAACTGTGTCGTAATTTAATGTCGACAATAAACTATCACGATTTATATTTAGATATTGAAATGATCTAATCTCAAAAAATAAGTTATATGCCGAGTGTTCTAAATCAACTTGTTTTAAATAATCGAAATAATCTACAATGATTTTTGCATGAGTCAAACTTAGGAATCTAAATTTGCAGTGTCTGTATACAAGATTATATTGTTGATTTTATTTATGAAACGTTTTATATACAATCTATCATACAAATGATATGGAAATACAGTAAAAAGTTCAACAAAAAAACTCTGCAATAGAGTTAAACTAATGAATTTCATAAAATCAGCAATCATTAGGAAAATTGCGGAAAGAATAAATATTCCTCTAAGGTAAGTATCTGCAGGCAATGGATGAATTGAAACCTTTCGGCAAAAACAACGCAAAGCTAAAATTCACCCCAAACAATGAATTCTTATAAAACACCCATATAAATGATTTTTGCTATCGGCACATAAAAAAAGTAAAAAAACACAACTTCTATTACACCCATGCGTTATAAGGAATAGTTGTTGTTTTTTGATGAATGATTTGCAGGAGGTTGCAAACAAAAAATTAAAAAGGTTAAAGGATAGTTGTTGTTGATTTGTGTTTTTAGGGAAACAATCAAGGTTGCCAAAAATGGCAACCTTGATTTATTTTATGGCGCAGCATCTTCACTATAGTTTAACAAACATAAACGACCGGAACAAAGATTGATTATAAACAAGCACTGAATAAACACCTTTTGGCAACTTTTTAAAATCGACCATGATAGAACTAGTTATTCTTGTATCGAGAACTGTTTTCCCATCGCTATTTACAACCGTCAGTTTTGTTTCAGAACTTATCCCATCAATATTTAGAACATTAGTAACAATTGTTGGATATACGCTAATTTCAGATCCGGGATCAACGCCAACTTTATTGATAAGTGCAATTTTAATTTCGAGCATTGCCTCATTAAGGCCATCGCTTGCAATTATTGTTATTGGGATCACGGCTCTTTGATCGTAATCTAAAAAAGAAGGATCGTATACCGTAAGATCTGCATTTTCGTCAATTTCAAACGCATTAAAATCATCTAATAGCCAATATGTAACAGCATTGGCATCGGGATCTGCCGCTAAAAAATTACCAATATAATAGCTGTCAACCGCAGGTTTTTCAATCACGTTAAAATTAGTTCTAAGGTCTGAAGCAAAAACAGGGGCATTATTTGCTACTTTTAAATCCAAGATAAAAACACTGTCGCACCCCAATATGGTTTTTTCGAAATGCGTATACAAACCTTGCTGGTAATAATACATTCCAAAAAACTGAGCAGAATCAAGATACTGTATAGTTTGTTGCTGCACGTCAGAATATTCGGGCAGTATCGAAATGTTTTTTATCTGTTGCTTTAATTCGCCATTTTCATCATAAACATCCAGATATTCGCCACTTTTAGCAACCTCAGCACCATTATGTAATGTGTACACTCCGCATTTGGTTACCGCAACTCTTTCAATGTTATCTGCATTAGGAACAAATGTTAAGTCGTAATATACAACACTATCGCAACCCAACTCGGTGTGAAATTTATTTTCAATTTTCAAATCACTGTAAATAACATTATTTCCAACAGCAAACGATTTGCCTTCTTCAATTATTTTTTTAATATAAATATCACTATAACTTTTGCCAACCGTAAAATCATAACCTTCAATAATCAACTCGGTATCGGTATCAATGGTATCGGCAATAATGGTTGACTCAAAATACCACTGTCCTTGGTATTCAAATTTATCGCAAACAATGGAGTCAATTAAACTAACACTTTGCTTTTTCACAACCCGAAGATCAAGAACAACTATACTGTCACAGCCATTAATTGTCACAGACTTTTTTTCGTATTGTCCTGTCTCGGATAAATACTCGCCACCAAACAAAACACTGTCGCCCCTGAAAATTGTATCGATAATATACAACTGATCATACAAAGGATAAACAGTAACATGCAAAAAATGAATTCTGTCGGGAATGTCTGGCTCAACATTTTGAATTATCGTTTTTATCACCGTATCGCGCAAAATTATTTCTCCATTATAATTATAGCCTCCGCACTGAGAAACAGTGTCGCGCGACACTTCTGCTTTTCTGACATAATATTTGAATATGCTGTCGCAACCAAGAACAGTTTCAAACCTGTATTCGTAAGGAGTTTCTCTTGCCTGATACACATACGATCCTTTTACGGTTTCAACAGAATCGCCATCAATCAGCGACCGAAATCCAATACTTGTGTAATCTTTACCCAAAGTCAGGTTAAGTGCTACGGTACTATCTACGCCATAAATAGTACGATACACTATAGGGTCTTTAATACTTTGAGTATATTCTCTTCCATTAAACTCAAATGTATTGCAGGCAACTGTATCTAATATTTTATAATAGGGATCACCTATTTTTAATTCCATGGTAACAACACTGTCGCATCCATGCACATTGGTTGTCTTAAAACTTTCTACCGTAGATCTGCTATATTCTACTCCATTAAACACATGAGTAGCCCCTGCCAATTTATGTATCATAAACCGAGTTTCGTCCGAAGTATTTACAACCAATGACACTTCAACAAAGCCCTGTCCGTCAATATCATCAACAAGATGCGTCTTTGAAGTGTAAAGCGTTGTGTCGCCATAGGTAAACTGGTCGCATACAGTGGTATCTATTTTACGGACAAGTGCCGAATTTTCGTCAACAGTTAAATTCACTATTGCAACACTATTGCAGACTCCATAGGCATTTTCTTCGACAATTACAGAATAAAAACCGCTCTGAGATAATGTTGCGCCTGCTAGCTTAAACTCCTGCCCTTTAATAATAGTAGTATCTATGGTGTCGTAATGAGTATAATTGATAGTAAGATTTCGAACATAAACGGTATCCTGCCCTGGATAATCTATGGTATCGTAATACAATCCAGAACTGGTAATTAAACGATCATTAAATCGAACCGAATCGCAAAAGCTTTTCTTCTCATACTTTACATAATTGGGATACACTGTCAAATCGAGTTCTAATATACTGTCGCATCCATATCTGTTTTCATACACAACCTCATAAGTCCCTGCCAAGCTATACAAATTGCCCTGAAACGCATACGCACCACCTTCGTAGATAACCGCCTTTTCAGTTGCTTTATCAACAGGTAGTATTGTTATGTAATAATGTTCTATGCTATCAATATTTGCAGGGTTTAATTCGGCCTCGGGATAACTTTTTGTAAACTCACTGCTTTCGAATATCACACTGTTTCCCAAAGAATATGAGCCACATGCTTTAACACGGATATCTTTTTCCGTTTTCTGCAGAACATCCAGATGCAGGTAAATAATACTATCGCACAACTCATTTTCATTAGCAACAATTATTTCATAATCACCCTCTGTTTCAAACGACCTAGATCCGTACATAAACGTTTCACCGTCATATATAGATGCGCTAACACTGCGCCTGGGGGCTTTGTACACAGCAATATCCATATATACAACACTGTCGGATAAGCCATTGGATGTTTTTGTCTTATAATTATAATGACCACTTTCAATATATTTACGGCCATCAATTATTACATTTTCGCACCCACTAAGGGTTATCAGTGTGTCGTTTTGGGTTAACACATCCATCCTGAATTCGACAATACTATCGCAACCTTTTGCCGATGTAAGCGGATAAAAATAACGCGTAACAGGTTTGGTAAAAACGGTGTTTCCCAAAATATAACTTTCGCCCACATTAATATATTCGTGAACTATTGGAAAATAAGAAGGATTAACCGTTAACCTCAGGGTTACAATACTATCTGTACCATTAACATTGTATGTATTACGGTATGTATAATTGCCTGGAATTTTCTCCTCAATAACCTGATTTCCGAACTTAAATGTATCAACATTATTACAAACAGCATCGGCATAACTAAAATAAACACCTTGCTCGTTTTTTGTAGCAAGATTAAGCACAATTATGCTGTCGCATCCTTGCACCGTTTGCATAACATAAGTATAGCGTCCGTTTTCGGTTAGATTTTTATCAAAAAAGGAATAGCTTTCCTGCGCGCTAATTGTTTTATACAACACCGTTTGGCTACTGTAAAAAACAGTAAGGTCAAGATCTACAGACACTTCTCCACCCCAGTCGTCAAAATAAGCATAATTATACCGGTCTGTTTTATCAAATATAATTAAAGGATTGTTTTTGTCTGTATAATAATCGCATACGGTATCGGTTACAACCCTGTGCATTTGCCCTTTTACAAACAAACGCAAAACAACAATGCTGTCGCAACCATTGCTTGCCTCTGTCTTATAGGTATATTCTCCGGTTTCATAATAATTAATGCCATTAAAAGAGTATACATCTCCATCGGCAATTGTATCGCTAATAATGGTTGGCTGCGGCGACTTATGTACGGTCAAATTAATCACAACAATACTATCATTGCCCGCTAAGGTTTTTAGAGTATCGTATATTGTTTGCGTTTCGTCATACATTTTGCCTTTATATTCAAAAACATCACATACTTCTTTATCAAAATAATGTACAACGGGAGTCCCTTCAACAGTTAAAGAAAGCGTAACAACACTGTCACAATAAAGGAATGAGGGGAAATGAGCTGTTTCAACAATGCTTTGAGTATATTTTTTGCCATCAAATTCATAAGCATCGCCCTGCGGAATTGTTTTATAGATAGTATCTACATATTTTTCCGAAACCGAAATAAATGTTTTTTCGACAGTGCCATCTGCCATATTACGTGAATAAATACCCGATTCGGTAATATGCTGTCCATAGTAATCGTAAGGAATACATTCGCCAATAATTTCGGCACCGTAACTCACCGCAGCATCTTGATACGATAATGCTACTGTTTTATAAGGCTTGTACGGATCGAAATAAACATTCGCAAAAAAAGGCTCGTACGCAGACACAGACAACAAAGCAACCTGATGCATGCCATTTGTTGCATTTACAACAATCTGATCTTTATAGTAGCCTGCATCATTTTTTTCATCCAAATAAATAGAATACAATTCCATTCTAACACCAGTGTCGGGATTAATATGACTCAGATAAAATGTAAAATCAATGGGGCATGCAGAAGAAAACACATATTCCTTCGAATTATCGAGCAACTGCAAAACAGTATTTCCCCACTGTACATCGTCAATGACAATACAAGAAACGCTGGTTTGAGAAATGTTAAACGACAACTCGGAACTAGAACGCACAAAGCTATTACTCAGATCAATAAAAGAAAGGTTTGGATTATTAGACAAATTTACATGCTTCAAATTGGGCTGATTGCTTAAATCGACAGCCTTAAGAGAATCACTGCCAGTGCATACAATTTTCTCGAGGTTTGTCATCGATACATCTATACTTTCGAGCTTAGAGCTGGAGCCAACAACAAGGGTTTCTACTCCCGAAAAACTCACATCAAGTGAAACAAGTTGCTTATTTGGCGTTAAATCAACATGCTTCACGCCTGCTGAAGAGCACTTTAAGCCAGTAATATTTTCAAAATATTTAATATCATCAAACGCAGATATAGCATTATCTGAAAGAATAATCGTTTGACCATAAGCCTGCGCTTCGAGCAATGATATTTCCCCATCACTGTCTGTATCAATTGCAGGGGCATGGGTTAATAATTCATGTTTCAAGAAACTGTCAACAAATTCAATATCCTCCTGAGCACCCAACTGCACTGCCAGCGCCATAAGCAACAGCACTGCAAACAATAAAAAACGTTTCTTCATCTTCATCACATAATTATATTAAGCAAAAAACCTTTGCATAGGCAATAGATTATTATCATGACCAAAAAAATGATATAAAGGTTGACTCGCAAAAATATAATGCAAGAAAATCATACATCATAAAATTCATTTTCAAAGAAAACACATGCTGGATGCAAAAATATAAGAAGAAACATAACAATCGAAACGCCACAACAAACCCTAACACAAAAAATAAAGACAGACAAAACCTTCCTATATAATTGAAAACAATATATGCTATCCCCCACAGGAAAAGCATTAAAAACCTTTTGCATAAAAAACAGCCTAAACAAACTGCATTTACCATCAATAGCACACATCAAATAAATGCAGGGCAAAGTTCGTGAAAAATGTACGTTCCCTAAAAAAAAATGCCTAATAATTATACTATTAAAAGCCTTTTTACACAAAAAATCACTCGTATTGTAAACATACTGCATTTTTCAATAAAAAAACAACACGAAACAACTCAAATACAGTCAAATAAAAAATGAATTGGTTCTTTGTTTCGAACAAGCTATGCCTTGCACGTATGTACGCGTGAATACAAAGGCTTTGCAAAAAGACAGCGATTTAATATCTAATTATACCCAGGGCAGACCACAAAGAGCATATAAAACAAGACATCTGCTACATTCCAAATATAAATTAATGGCACAACCACACAAAGAAGAGTGTGTAACTCACCTTTATGGGGCGCATAAACAAAATATCCCTAAAACTATCTGGATTTGGTTACATAAAAAAGTTTCCTAAACACACAAGAAAAGGACTATAGCATGCAAGAACCAATCCCGACACACAGCAAACACGATCAACCTAACTCTTTGTCCAACGTAAATTTAAGGCAGAAAAACCCTACAACTCCAGCAATCAAAGATCCGAGCAAAATACCAAGCTTCGCCTCATTAATAAGCTGTACGTCGAAAAAGGACAGATTGGTAATAAACAACGACATTGTAAAACCTAGCCCGCCAAGAATGCTTATAGAAAAAACATGCTTCATTTTCACAAGCTTTGGCAATCCTGCAAATCGGAGTTTAACCGCAATAAAAGAAAACAATGAAATACCAATAAAATTGCCTAAAACCAAAGCCGTTGCAATTAAAACAGAAAATGACGAAAAACTACTATAAGCAAAGTAAACCCCTGCATTGGCAAAAGCAAAAATAGGCATAATTAAATACGCAACCCAGCCATGCAATTTATTTTCGAGATACTGCAGCGGCGATTGAATTTTTTCGGTCAGCTGTTCTATTGTGTCAACAGCATCCCTTCCTCGCTTATTTAAAACAGGCTTTTCGCTATTTTTAAATGATTCGACAGTAAAAACCCCCAATGCTTCGGAAACTTCCAGATGAAATTTATGCGGAGGCATTTTTCTTTTCATTGGAATAGTAAGTGCAATAAGCACCCCGGCTATGGTTGCATGGATTCCGGACTTTAGAAACAAAAACCAAACAACCACCCCAGCAACAAAAAACAAATACTTTACATACAATTTGATACCCGACATTACAAAAAGCACTGTCAATATCGCCGAAGCCCAAAGAATATAATCCCAAGAAATATCAGGACTATAAAAGACAGCAATTACTATTATTGCACCTAAATCGTCGACAATAGCAAAGGCTGTTAAAAAAACCTTGAGCCCTTTGGGCACTCTTTTTCCAAGAAGATTCAACACTCCCAGAGTAAATGCAATGTCGGTTGCCATAGGAATTGCCCAACCGCTTGCTGTTTGAGGCCTTTCATTAAGAGACATAAAAATCACTATTGGAAACGCCATACCCCCAATGGCAGCAAATACAGGCAACGAAGCTTTTTTAATACTTGACAATTCGCCAATAAGAATTTCTCTTTTAATTTCTAAGCCTATAACAAAAAAAAATATTGCCATAAGCCCATCATTAATCCACAAGATCAAAGACTTAGAAATCATCAAACTGCCAATACCCAATGTAAGTTTTGTTCCTAAAAAACTATCATACCAGCCCAACAAAGGCGAATTTGCAATAACCAAAGCCAATACAGTTACCCCAAGCAACAACAAGCTTGATGTTGCTTCATGATGAATAAACCGCTCAAATGCACCTTGTTTTGAATTATCCATAGTTAATGATTTAATACTTTTATTTGTGCACATCGCCCGTGGCATGCACTTTATGCCACAGCAAAAAACATTGCTTATCTTAAAAAAACAAATACACCAACATAAGCACACTACAAATGTGCAATAAATAGTGCAACATCTGCCCTTATTGGTTCTGAAATCTCAAGAAAGTTATTTTCCAGCACAAGCATATTCATCATAAAAAAATCAAAAATAAAAGGCCAATCATCCTGACGATGAAAATCAACATTTTCCATTTTAACTTGGGCAACACTAACCTCTTTCCCACTAGGCAATTCTTCAATAAGAACCCATTCCAAATCAGATTGCAAACCGCAATGTAATATTTCTCTATAACTATGAAGAAGTTCGAAAGTAAACAACCGTACATCTTCGTTGCGATGATTCATCTCAAGAATTACCGAAGCATGCTTGCGCCCAACAAAAAACTTGAGCTCAACTCCTTTAACACGCGTATTGTACAGCATCCATTTTTTCTTATC
This sequence comes from Bacteroidales bacterium, assembly GCA_016937255.1. GTDB lineage: Bacteria > Bacteroidota > Bacteroidia > Bacteroidales > DTU049 > BM518. The sequence continues at coordinate 33,337 of JAFGWG010000105.1, read as the reverse complement.
ATTCTTACGTAAAAATGGCTTTGAAACTTCGCCAAACGTACTCCAAAACGACACGCTCAATTGTTTCTGATCTTCTTTTGAATACACAAAAATACTATTAATGAATTGCACCCAATATCCGTTCTTCATCGCTCAATTCCCCCTTCGACATAAGAATTGCCGTTTCAATTAATGCCAAATGCGAATATGCTTGAGGGAAATTGCCTAATAAACGTTTGGTTTTAAAATCAATATCCTCACTAAACAATCCCAAATGATTTGAATACGAAAGTAATTTATCAAACATTTGCTTTGCTTTTTTTGTCTCACCAATTTTGTGCAAAGCATTAATCATCCAAAACGTACAAATGGTAAATGACGATGATGGCAAACCAAAATCATCATTATTAATATACCGGTACATCAAATCATCCTTGCAAAGTTCATCGTAAATTCTTTTAACCGTTGCCACATATTTGGGATCTTTTGCCGAAATAAAACCATATGGTTCCATCAGCAATGTCGCAGCATCCATATCAGCAACACCATAAGCTTGGGTAAAAGCCTGTTTTTTCTCATCCCATGCCTTTTCCATAATGTCGTCAAAAATTTCAGACCTCAGCATTGTCCATTTTTCAACATATTCGGTCATGTCAATAAGTTCGGCTATTTTAATAGCCCGGTCTATGGCAGTCCAGCATAAAACTTTCGAAAAAGTAAAATGCTTATTATCATTCCTTATTTCCCAAATACCTCTATCGGGCTCTTTCCAATTGCGGGCAACTGTTTTAACAACACTTCGAGTAACAGTCCACAAGTTTTCCGAATTTTCGAGAGACATTCTAAACATATTAAACTGCTGGTAAATGACATCGAGCAATATGCCATAAATATCCAATTGTTTTTGATGATAAGCGTCATTGCCAACCCGCACAGGCTGCGAGCCTTTATATCCATCCAAATGATCGAGTATTTCTTCGGTTAAATTTTTTTGCCCATGAATACCATACATTATCTGAATTTTTTCATCTTTATCAGAAATCAGGTTTATTATAAAATTCATAAACCGCCGGGTTACCTTCTGATGCCCCAATTCGGACATAACCTTAATAACCATTGAAGCATCTCTAAGCCAGCAAAAACGATAATCCCAGTTGCGGACTTCGCCTATTGTTTCGGGCAGTGATGTTGTTGCCGCGGCTAAAACAGCGCCTGTTTTGTCATAAGACAAAAGCTTAAGCACAAGCGCACTTCTGTTTATATAATCATTGTACCGGGCATACGAAGTAGTATCTTCACTAAAATTGAGCCAATAAACAAGCGTACGCTGTAGCTTAAGATACTCCCGTTCAACACTTTGTTTTAAAATTTTCTGATTATAACTTATCAAAAAATAACCATCCTCTTTAATTTCCATCAAATGCTGGTTCAATACATCATCTGCACCAAAACTGGTATACAAATACAACGAATCATACACCCCGTCTTCAACATAACTCTTTATATACTTTGGCCAAACCACATGCTTTGTTTCATATTTGGCATACTCAAGCCTTGGATCATACTTAACCCTAAATGCAGGATTTCCCGACACATATTTAATGTACCGGATCAAATCGGAAGGCGCATAAACTGTTTCGCCCTCGCTCATATAGCGTGGCATAAAATCATGCACTTCAAATATATCAAGACCGCTCTTAAAGCGTGTTATCAGTATATTAGTTTTGGGCTTATACGATTGAAAAATGTCATACGTATCATCTACGACAATTTCAAAACTCCCCCCTTTTTTTTCATCAAGCAATTTTGCAAATACACTTGGATCGTCAAAATCGGGCAGGCACATCCAATCAACCGACCCTTTTGAGGATATTAACGCTGCAGACCTGCAATTTCCTACTATTCCATAATTCAGATTATCCATTTTGCTGTATTTTTATAATTTATTCACTCATGTCAAGTGTACTGTAAAACCTTATTTTCGATATAAACCAAATTAAGCGATTCTTTGTCGCGAATCTGCTCAGTTGGTGCATCAAAACGTTGCTCTGTTTGTTTCATACAATAAAAAACACCACAATGGTATTTAACTACTGATTAACAAACAATTAAAAACATTTAAGAAATAAAAAAACTTGAAAAAGCCATTTATTTCGTTAAGCAAACAAACATTATTTGGTATATTTATAAAAGCTTTTTGCAGAAAAAATTCAATACATAACAAATAATGCATTGCCATGCCACTGTTTATCAACAGATAAGAAGTGTAATTATTTTTAGATTTGCAAAATAACCCTTTCGAAAACTACCATAGTTATACAAAATGCTGTTTCGAATTTCCGCATGGTGGATACTTTAATGCCCAAAAATTATTTTAAAACATTGTTACCAAAATTAAAAAAAGAGAATCTTAATATATTTTATGAACAACGTGCAAATTTGAGTTTTGGTGAATTTGTCGCATTAAAAAAAGCAGGGGTGAATTCTATCCAAATAGGAATAGAATCATTTTCATTTAATCAATTAAAAGCTCTTAATAAGGGAGTGTCTGTTGCTGATAATATTAATAGTCTAAGGTATTGTAGCATTTGTGACATATCAATAGGTTGGAATTTATTGTATGATTTCCCCAATGATGAAAAAAAAGATTGGGAGAAAACATTGGCGATATTACCAGCATTAGTGCATCTTCCTGCACCTTGTTATTTTAGACCCGTTGAATTAGCTCGATTTAGCCCTTATTTCAAAAATCCTGGAAACTACAACATCTCTAATCTCAGATATTTTGAAGTGTATAATGACATATATCCACAAGATGCAGATATAGACAATTTGGCATGGTTATTTACAGGTGATTATCAATGTGCTTCAAAAGAAAACAAAACAATTATCAATAAAATAAACAATCTTGTAAGGAAATGGGTTCAGAATTGGAATGATGCTGAAAAAAGAAAACAATTTACTGTCTTTAATAAAGATGATGAATATTTAATTATTGACTCCAGAAACAGCGAAAGTCCCATAGTTAAACTTATTGATCAAGAACAAGCCTCTGTTGTTGTTTTAGGTTCTGAAAGTAAATATATTAACAAATATAGAGAATGGGCTATAAGAAACAATTTTTTATTGACTATTGATAATACATTAATACCATTAGCAATTTGTTCGCAAGACCTATATCAATTATTACTTGACGAAATATGACAAAAAAAACACATATAGGAATAAATGTAACAAGGCGTTGTAATATGAAGTGTAGTTTTTGTTACTACACAACCCTTGAGTATAACAGAAACCCTGAAAATGAAAACAAAAATCTTGACTTATCATTAAATGTATTAGAAGAGAGATTAGAAAAAATAAATAACATAGGAGATGTATATATAACTGGTGGAGAGCCATTATTGTATAATGAATTAAAAAGCTTAATTAATAAATTAATACAACGTTCAGATAAAATTTTAGTATGCACAAATGGTTTATTGTTAAATGATGAATGGATAAACTATTTCGTCTCAAAAAATATAATACTTGTTATAAGTCTTAAAGATTCCTCTGAAAAAACAAGAAAAAAGCTCAATAAATATTATCAAATGGGTTTAAAGATTGAACTGTATCATGTTTTGTCAGAGGATACACTACCTATTGTTAAATTGATTCCTCAGAACTTCTTTTGGGTTGAAAAGATTAGGTTGCTATTTGAAACTTCATCAGATTGCAATAAAAATATTATTCCTGCTAAACATTGGTTTGCTTTGCTCAACATATCTGCAATATATTTGAAGGACGTAATTGAAAAAGTAGAGGTTGAGGTTGGTTATGTGCAAAAAAATCATGCTATAGCTAATGACCCGAATAGGGGTGCGGTAAATCGAATTATTCTTGACTTTGATGGAAGGGTATATCCTTGTCCTTTAATTGTTGAAAAAGGGAATGGTTGTAGTGATATAAATGAGAGACCTCAATGTAAAGTTGAAGAATGCCCTGTGCTAAAACAAAACAATTTTGATGATGATTATATTCAAATATGTCCATTCATAATAACAAATTTAAAATCATTCTTGCAATAGATTTATAAAATGAACCAAAACAAATTAGTAATAAGAGAAATTACAATCAAAGATGCTTGTAATTTGTTGCATTTTGCAAAAGATATTTTGCGAGAAGATATTTATTCTTTCACCAGTATTGAGGAGTTCAATTATAGTGAAGAAGAAGAAAAGGAATGGATTTCAAACATTTTAAAAAATAAAAATAATATATTATTGGTGGTAGAACAGGACGGTGATCTTATCGGTAATATTTCAATTACACAAAGTCTAACTTCTAAATCCTCTCATGTCTCAGAATTGAGTATAAATGTAGATAAAAAGTATAGAAACAAAGGAATAGGCAAAATGATGATGGATATTGCCTTGAAAAAGGTCGCAGAATGTTCAGACATAAAAAAAATAGTTTTACAGGTCTTTTGTACGAATGAAAGAGCAATTTCATTATATAAGAAATTTGGATTTAAAGAGGAAGGCATTTTTAAGCAACATATAAAATTTAATGATGAATCTTATGTTGATGTTTGTTTTATGGCTAGATGGGTGTAATGGGAAATAATTTCAATACAATAATATCTGAAAATATCAAGGAAATTTCAACGAAAATTGAAACAATGCCCTTGAAATACCCCAAATTAGGATTAAGAGACGGATTAATAGGAAGGGCATTATTTTTCTTTTATTATGCCCATTACTCAAAAAACAGTAGGTATTATGAATTAGCTAATAGCTTAATAAATGAGGTGCTAAATAAGGTGCCTGAAAATGCAAGCTTTTTTTTTGCTCCTGAATTTTCAGAAATTGGACGTACAATTGATTTTTTAGCAAAAGAAAGTTTTCTGGAAGTTGATTTTAACGAATTTAAAAGCTATTTTGAAGAACCACTAATACTCAGTTTAAGACAAAATGAAGGAATTGATTTTGGCTATAGTACAGGAATTATTGGGATTTGCGATTTTTTTGTGAACAGAAATAAACAGGAAGAAGCACTTAGTATAACCATTTCTCGTTTATGTAGTGGTCTAAGAGTTGCAGGATATAGGGAGTTGTCTATTGAACCGTTGTTTTTATTCCCATCAGACGTGTTGCGTGATGTAAAAATATTTCTTTTCAAATTGAATAGAAATGAAATTTTATATTCTCAAAAAAAGTTGTTAAATGAATCTATCAACAGTTTTGAGTCTCAAGGTTGTATTTTGCGTAGTAACTGTCCTGAGTATACCGTATTACAGGACTTAAGGGAAGCTGGAATAATTGGAGACCGACAAAAAATTCAATCATTGCTTGACATTGTTGCAAAAACATCTTCTGATTTGATATGTAAAGGGTTGGCATCTTTGTCGTTAATTGATAAATCACTGCCTGAATGGTGGAAATTGTTTTAAACTATGATTAAATATTTATTAAACTATAGTTATGGTACTAATGGGTTTTCTGTGGTGACTATTACTATGTTATTTTTTGTTTAACAGGTATAGGTTAAAGGCATGAAACTCGAAGTTAGAAGTTGTATTACTAGTTTCTGCTTCAAATCAGTAGATATTGAAAACAAAAACAATAAATTTTACATATAGTTTCGAGAGGAACTGAGGAAAACCTACATTCTTAGGGTTAAGAAAAAGAAATTTAATTACTTGAAAATAAATATGTCAAAAGTATCAGTTATTGTCCCAATATATAATGTAGAAGAATATTTAGAAGCATGTCTTAATTCAATAATATCCCAAACTTTTCGAGAAATTGAAATCATTTTGATTAATGATGGGTCTACTGACAGATCACATGAAATAATGAAGAGATTTGCGGAGAAAGACAAGCGGATATTAATAATTAATCAACAGAATAAAGGGGTTTCGGTTGCAAGAAACAGAGGACTTCTAAAAGCTTTAGGTGAATACTTATTATTTGTAGATAGCGATGATACTATTTTACCTAATACTATTGAAATTCTATATAATCAATCTGTCAAAATGCATTGTGATCTTTTGTTAGGTGATGTAGTGTATATCAATTCAAATGGAAAAAAAGTATTTCCATATAAAAGGAATAATGATGTATATAACCAAACATTAATGTCTGGAACTAAGAGATTGGTTAAATTAATGGAGGATAATACATTCCCTCCATTAGTTTATCTTTTTTTTGTAAAAAGGGAATTGATTATGAATAATCAAATTTTCTTTAAAGAAGGAATTATACACGAGGATGAATTGTGGTGTATAAATACAATGTTGTGTGCAAAAAAAACGTCACTGCTTGATTTTTGCTACTATAATTACTTTCAACGTAATGGCTCATTAATGAATTCTGACAATAAGTTGTTTCGAATAAATTCTTTATTTGTAGTTGTTAAAGAGTTGAATAAAATTGGAGTAAACATGAAGAAAAAGGGAAAGATTGATGTGGTTGGAAGTATTTATGCAAAAATATTTGGACTTTTTTTTATGATAAGTCGATTATCTACAGAAATTGGAGAGCAATCATTTGAGCATAAAAAGTATTTTTCTAATCTTTTGAAAGATAACTATCATCTCCTCTCTTACCCTCACCAACAGGCATGTTTAACTAGCTACCGTTTTTCCTGTATTCAGCAAAGATTTAAAATAGTGATATAATTATTTAGTTACTTCGTCTATTGAAAAATAGGCTATTTTCTATTTTAAAAATAAAAGGATGTTTCAGCAATTCCCTCACTATTTACAACTTGACGCAATGGATTGTGGGCCAACATGTCTTCGTATGATTGCAAAATACTACGGACGTAGCTATACTTTACAGACTCTGCGTAAAAGATCATTTATTACACGTGAAGGGGTTTCATTGTTAGGTGTTAGCGATGCAGCTGAAAGTATTGGTTTTAGATCAATGGGTGTGAAAATTAGTTTTGAACAACTAATCAAAGATGCTGTTTTACCTTGTATCTTACATTGGAATCAAAATCATTTTGTTGTATGCTACAGTATAAAAGAAAAATCATCCTCTTTTTTAAAGAAAAAAAAAGCAAATGTGGAATATATAATCTCCATAGCTGACCCTGCACATGGAAAATTAAAAATGAATAAAAGTGATTTTTCTCGTTGTTGGCTCTCATCTAAAATAAATGGTCAAGATACTGGCACTGCATTGTTTTTACAACCGAGCCCTTCCTTTTATAATTCAGAAGATGACGGAGGAAAGATTAAATATAACATTCGATTTTTTTCACGCTATTTGATCCCCTACAAAAAGCAATACTTACAATTAGTTATTAGTGTTTTGATTGGAAGCCTTTTACAGCTTATTTTCCCCTTTCTTACACAAATAATAGTGGATGATGGTATTCGTGTAGGCAATTTGAATTTTATAAAAATGGTGCTAATTGCCCAAATTGTGTTGTTTATTTCAAAAATATCAGTCGATTTTATTCGTAGTTGGATTCTTCTTCATATTAGCGTACGTATAAATATTACATTAATTTCTGATTTTTTAGCAAAATTGATGAGATTGCCTGTAAGTTTTTTTGACACTAAAATAGTTGGTGATATAATGCAACGTATTGGAGATCATAGTAGAATTGAAAGTTTCTTAACTGGTTCATCTCTTAATACGCTCTTTTCGTTTGTCAATTTTTTTATTTTTGGTTGTGTATTAGGCTACTATAGCTTATCAATTTTATCAATATTCATAGCAGGCAATTTTTTTTATGTTTTGTGGGTTATTGTATTTATGAAATATCGCAGAGAGTTAGATCATAGACGATTTACACTTGCATCTGATGAGCAGAGTAGCCTTTATCAACTTGTTTTAGGAATGCAGGAAATCAAGCTAAATAATTGTGAAAAGAAAAAACGTTGGCAATGGGAACAAATTCAGGTAAAGTTATTTAATATCAGTATAAAAGGATTGGCAATTGGTCAATATCAACAATTAGGTTCGGTCTTTTTCAGCCACACTACAGGAATTCTAATTACATTTCTAGCCGCTAATGAAGTTGTTAAAGGCGAAATGACATTAGGAATGATGATGGCATTAACATACATTATCGGTCAACTTTCTGGGCCCATCGAACAATTCATTGGATTCATCCAATCCTTTCAGGATGCAAAAATCAGTTTTGAACGCATTAGTGAAATTCACGATAAAGAAGACGAAGATAAGTTTTCGGATTCATTTCTTACTACTTTGCCTATTAATAGAACAATATTTATGAAAGATATTTGGTTCAGTTATGATGGGGCAGAAAGGAATTATGTATTGGAAAATATCAATTTAGAAATTCCACACAACCAAACAACAGCCATTGTAGGTGCAAGTGGAAGTGGCAAAACGACCCTCTTAAAGCTGTTGTTGGGTTTTTACAGCCCCAATAAAGGAGAAATTTATATTGATAACACACACTTACGAAACATCAATTTACATCTTTGGAGACGGAGGTGTGGAGCTGTAATGCAAGAAGGTTTTATATTTTCAGATACGATTGCGAATAACATTGCTGTTGGAGAGGAAGTCATAAATGAAGAATATCTTTTACAAGCTGTTAAAATTGCAAATATTCAAGATTTTATAGAAAGTCTCCCATTGAAGTATAATACAAAAATTGGAATGGAAGGCAATGGTATAAGCCAAGGACAACGACAAAGAATATTAATGGCTCGAACAATTTATAAAAATCCAGATTTCCTTTTTTTTGATGAAGCAACTAACGCTTTAGATGCTAAAAATGAAAGAATAATTATGGATAATCTACAGGCTTTTTATAAAGGGAAAACTGTTGTTGTGGTTGCTCATCGACTGAGTACGGTACAAAATGCAGATAAAATCATTGTAATGGATAAAGGTAAAATTATCGAACAAGGAACCCATGAGGAGTTAGTCGTTCAAAATGGAATATATTATCAACTTATTAAGAATCAGTTAGAACTAGGGAATTGAAAATTCCCGAAATAAAATCATCATGGATGAAGTAGAACTAAGGAGTGAAGAAGTTCAAGAAGTATTGGGAGAAGTTCCTCACTGGATATTACGTTGGGGACTTTTTATCATTGCTACAATATTGCTTAATCTTTTTGTGGGGAGTTGGCTCTTCAAATACCCTGATATCATTTCTGGAACCATGACTTTGACGAGTTTAACACCACCAGTTTCAATTGTATCTAAAACTAACGGGCGACTTAAAGAGTTGTATGTTGGAGATAAAAGTAGCGTAAAAATGGATGAATATTTGGCTGTAATTGAAAATCCTGCTTCTACAGAAGATATGATTACATTGAAAAATAAATTGACTTTGTTAAAACGGCATCCTGATAGTGTCTTCTCTTTTGATATTAATTCTAACTTTCAGCTTGGTAACGTGCAGGAAACTTTCACTTCGTTTATACGTTCGTTAAGCAATTACCAAATTTTTATAGAACAAGATTATTACCCGAAAAAACTAGAGTCTCTTTATAAGAGGCTTCAAGATTTTCGGGAATATTATATAGTCTTGAAACGGCAACAAGATATCGTAGAAGAACAATTACAGATTTCGACCTACAGATTTCAAAGGGACTCAATGCTCTTAATGAAAGAATGTATTTCCCCTAAAGAACTAGAAGACACAAAGACCAAATACCTGCAAAGTCGTTTTACTATAGAAAGCTCAAATGTTGAATTGGAGGCTTTACAGATAAGTATGTCTGAATTGCAAGAAATGATATTAGATAATGAACAACAGTATTTGGAGAAAAAAAACAGGTTAGTGTTCGAATTAACTAGTAATATTACCTCATTAACAAATGAGATAAATGCTTGGGAAATGAGCTATGTACTTGTCGCACCTATTACAGGACAAATCACTTTTTCAAATTATTGGGTAGAAAATCAGAATGTTGTAAGTGGAGAAATAGTTTTTTCAATTATTCCTCGAGAAGAGCAAGATGTGTTAGGTCGTGCATTGTTGCCAATAGCTCGTTCAGGTAAAGTAAAAAGAGGTCAAGAAGTGAATATCTATTTGGACAACTATCCAGATAAAGAGTTTGGTATAGTAAAAGGAACCGTAAGAGAAATATCTCTTGTTCCCATTAACAATTTTTATACTCTTGAAATAAACTTGCCTGATGGATTATTTACGTCCTATAAAAAAAAATTACCTTTCTCGCAAGAAATGTCAGCCAAAATAGAAATAATTACTGACGATTTGCGGTTAATTGAACGTATACTTTTGCCTTTAAAACAATTATTGAAAAATCAATAATGATACTTTTCCATAGATCAAAAACGGTTGTCAATTTTAAAATAATACCTGCCATAGAATTGAAAATAATCGACATAAATAAATTGAACTAAGGAAACCCGTCAAAACACCAACAAATGTTGAGCGACTTGCAAAATGATCTTGGGATATAGTTGCCGATTTTAAAAACATCTTCAAAAAAGCTATCTTTACACTGCTAATTGTCAAGGGTATAATCACTGAATTATGCCCAAAATATTGAAATACACCTTCCAAATAAGCCTATTTTACAGGCTTATTGCTAGTCATTTTAGCCAATTTACTGTTTTATTCTCCCAAAGCAGTCTCCAAAATTTCAAATTTTCAAAAAAGCACTTCAATTGTTGTCTTGAAGTAGTCAAAAGCAGTTTCAATATTCAAAAAAGCACTCAAAAGCTTGAAAAAGCACTCGTAAAGTCCTGTCGAAGCCATGCTTTTTCAATATTGCAGGAACTTATCTCTTCTTTATCATCTTTAAATTTTTCACTATGACGATCCGCAGAACTATTTTGAAGCAGGATTTGGTGAAAAAGTTATATCCTGATAGCATTTCAGTAAATGCAGCCTTGCAACAGCTGAGGCGTGAAGTTGAAGTCTGCCCTGAGTTAAAGCTGAAATTATCCAATGCAGGAAACACAAAGCGACATGTTTTCAATAAACAGCAACTTTATTTGATTCTTGAACATTTTGGGTTGAGTGTTGAGGAATTTGAGAGAATGTAATTTTGTTATTGCTTATATTTACTTGTAATCTGCATTTTTTCGAAGCTTTAGGCATAACATATACTGTAAATCATTTAAAATGAATATATCTTATATCTGGATAAAAAAATATAAAAACATAGAGAATCAACACTTTAATTTTGACAATAAATGGAATTTCCATTTTGATATTAATACAGGTCGACTAAATGTTGAAGAAAAAGAAGATGATTCAAATCTATTTGAAAACGATAATCTAAATATAACAGCTATCGTTGGGAAGAATGGTAGTGGCAGTAGCTTGATTGAAGCTCTAGTTAGTGACAATAGCATTGAAAAATTAATAGTTGTAGGCAAAACGATTATTATATATCCATTATCGGATTTCAAGTTTATTGATAGCGATTTTCCTTTGAAAATTAATTTAAGAGATCTCTTTTCAAAAAATATTGAAACTTTTGATGCAAAAACTGATGAATTTGAAAACATAATCAAGAACTCATCTGATAAGATAGCTGCAATCGGATTCGGAAATGATTATAATGTTGAAATAGATTGTGATAATGATTTAAAAGAGAATATAGATGAGAATCATGAAGTATTTAAAATTAATGATATTTATGCAAAGCATGGAGACATTATATCTGAAATATTTAGGAAAAAGGATGCATGGAATGAAACTTATTTTGAATCCTTAAGGAATTCTTTCAAGGAGTTTAATATATCTAATAAGGACATGTATAGGCTGATATTTGGGAATTATTATGATGAAGATGAGTTTTCCAAAAGAACATTTTTAAAATTAACTAGAGATTTAACGGAAGATATTTTCGACTTTTGAACCGTTTCATGGATGCTACATACGACAAATAGTATAGTGGTATATCTGCACGAATTACCAACAAAGCCAAACAAATCCTTCCAATCAATTACAGATCGTTACATCTAATTACAAACACCAACACTCTGCTCTGTAGACTATAATATGTTTGTTTCCATTATGGAAGCAAGCACAAAGAAAATATTAGGCACAGCAGCCGCTGTCGCAGCCGTTGGCGGCGGATTTTACCTCATTAAGAAAGGCAAAAAGCTATTGGCTGGGGCAAAGATGAACTTCGCCCTGCTGGGTTTCCGCATCCACAAGATGAACATGCAGGAAGTCCAGTTTGCCGTTAAGCTCCGCTGTTACAATCCATCAAAAGCACCCATCACCCTTGTCATAAATCAGGTTGTTGCCAATTACAAAGATTCGGCAGTTGCTTATTCCACACCCGACATTAAGGGTCTTACCATTCCGGCAGGCGGTTCAAAAGAACCTGAAATTAAGTTTGATGTCCCGTACCTGAACCTTCTGGGCAAAGGCTTGAACCTTTCGGCACTTTCCGATACTGCACAGCTGAAAAAGGACATGACTTTCACGTTTACCATTACGGTCAATGGTGAAACTCTCACAATTACGCAATCATTAACAGAAGACGAAGATATGAACGGACTAGCAAAGGGCGGATTAGGTATTGTCTCTGGCCCACGAGATACCCAAAATGGACAGAAGTTCAACCACCTTATCAAACGGGCTGACGGGAATGAAGTGTTTGTCAAAAACGGCAATGTCATTGAAACCGTTGAGAGCTGCATTGATATAATCGCTTCACACTACAGGGAAGTCGAAGGGCTTGCCAAAGAATTGCAGGGCGGTTCGCTCAAAGAAACATGCCGCAACATCTTCAATTTCTCATACACATACCTGCAATACCAGAAAGACAGGGACGGAACTGAACAGCTCCGCACGCCAGCACGGTCATGGCTTGACGGGCAGATCAAATACAAACAGAAAGGAAACTCAGATGCAGGGATTGACTGCGATGACTACAGCATATTCGTAGGGTCTCTTTTGAAATGCCTCGGCATTCCCTTCAAGCTCCGCATTACCAAATATGACGGCAGAAAGAATTTTCAGCATATCTACGTGTTTGTCCCTGCTGTCGGTGACAGTGAGGACGAGATCATAATAGACCCTGTGCTTTCAAAATTCGATTACCAGAAACCGTACTCATTTGAAAAGTCAGATTTTGACATGTCTCCGCTGCAGATGGCAGCAGGCATACGTGGGATTAACGGCTTAACGGGTGAAACTAGCCTTGGTCTGCCGATTTCGATACTTTCCGGAATTGATTTAGCTGGCGGAGTTAAGGCTCAGACAGACCATGAGGAACTTATCGCAATTGTTTCAGGCGTTGATTTTGACGATGCTGTAAACGGTCTGGGCGATCCTGAAGATGCTACATTAAAATATCTTATCCGCACCCGTGATTTTCTGCTGAAAAACAAGGATAACAAGGACAAGATGGCTCATGTCCAGAACCCCGAACAATTTATCTCGATGCTGGACCAGGCAATCAAGTTCTGGAATACGCCCCAACGCAACAGTGTATTGGACAAGCTTGCGGATATTGAAGAGAAACTGGCAGAAAACGGACTGATAAAATATGATTCGGTTGCCATTGAAGGTTTGGCAGAATTGGATGAGCTGGACGAAATGGACGGCTTGGGAAGAAGAAAGCGAAAGAAAGGACGGTTCTTCAAAGCAGTTAAAAAGGTCGGCAAAAAAGTCGGCAAGGTAGCAAAGAAGGTAGTAAAGGCAATTGTGCGTTTCAACCCTCTGTCCATTGCAATCAGGGGCGGCTTGCTTGCTGCGCTCCGTTTGAATATGTTCAAAATTTCTAAAAAGCTGCAGTATGCTTATCTGCCCGATAATCTTGCCAGTAAATATAATCTTGATCCAGCCCAGCATGCAAAGCTCAAAAAGGTACACGGCAAGGTCAAAAAGCTATTTAAGGGGCTTCAGGGCAAAGAAGAAAACCTAAGAAAAGCGATTCTGAAAGGGGCTAAACAGAACAGCTCTGATTTTTCACTCAAAGGTATTGACGGGATTATCGGGGAACTGGGTGAACCTGCCACTGCTGCATCAGTAACCGCTGCAAGCGGTGTCCTAGCAACTATTGGTGCATGGCTAAAACCGATAAAAAACATCTTTTCATCAGCATCAAGCATCAAAAGTTCGGCAAGCAGTATGCTTCCTAAGAAAAGCTCAGGTTCATCTTCATCAGCAAGTTCAGGCTCTGCATTTCCTTCTGTAGTGCAAAAAGGAGATACAGGCATGAGCCAGAATTCTGGCGGTCTGCCGAATAAAAAGAAACTGGGCAAAGGTGCAAAAATCGGCATCGGCATCGGGGTCGCAGCCCTGATCGGCACGGGGGCTTATCTTCTGTTCCGGAAGAAAGATGACAAGCCAAAGGGCAAACCCGGAACTTCAAAAGACACTGCACCCGGAAAGAAAGAACTTGGAAGCATTTCGCTTCAATAATCAATAATTAAAATTTAAAAACATGGCAGTTAGAAAGAATTCGTCAAGTACCCCACGGAAAAGCTCCGCAGGTACAAAGGTTGACTTTATGAAAGCTACCAGCAACATTGGCAAGCCCGTTGCTGCCGTAGCAGGGTTTGCAGTTGGTAAGTATGCACTCAAGAAACTACAGAAGAGCGAAACGGTCAGCGGTCTGCTAGGCTCTGAAATGTCGGGCTATCTGGTTCCTGCAGCCGTCACTATGGGCGGTCTTATCGGCACTCAGCTGACTAAAAACCAGTTTGTGCAGCTGGGATTGGTCGGTGCAGCCGGAGCAGGTGTTGAAGCCATTGTCAAGAAGGCTACAGGCAAAACGATACTTCAGGGCTTGGAGGGCATTATAGGCGATGACGATTACACCGACTTTGAAGAAGTAGGTGCATTGCGTGCGCTTAATCCCGTAACTCAGGCTCTTCCGGCGGCTGATATTGACATCGAGCGTGAAATTCAGGCTTCTGTGTCAGGTGCAGCCGGAGATTACAGCATGAGTGATGAACCTATCGGAAGCACTGCAAATGATTATGCGATGAGCGATGAGCCTGTAGGCAGTTCAGGGTATGATGATGAAGTCGGCTCAATTAAACAGATCGACCCGGACAGCATGGACTACGATATTTTTTCGGGTGACATGATGGAATCCTGATTTTCAGCAAGCAACAGTATATCTATTTAATAACAAGGCTATTGAGCCTAAAAACAAATTATCATGGCAGAAATAAATGAGCAGAAAGATTTGTACCCTTCGATGGACGACATAGAGGGTTTGGAAGAAGCGATCCTTGACAAAGAGGAAGATTCATTAGAAAAAGAAGAAGACCAGGACGATGCCGTTGAGGGTATCGGGGAGTTAGGGCGGAACAGACGCAGAGGTAGACGCAAGAACCGCCGGAACCAGAGAAAAAGCAATAGAAAACGTGCAGTCCGCAGGTCTTTCAATGCAGGTGCAAAAAGTACCGCTGTAAAGACAGGGCTTACAAAAGACCTCACTTCAAAAGGGCAGTTTGAACTCCGCAGGCAGCAGCTGCCTCCTGAGATTCAGAAAGCACTGAAAGATGCACGTATGCAGACCGTTGACACGGCAATCTATACCATAAAATCGGTCAAGGACAAGTCGGATATTGACCTGATGGAAGCATCGGATGACAAGAAATCAGGGATAACCAACCTGAACCGTGCCCAGCTGGATTCGGGCAAGTACTTCCTTCTGACCGATGTGGTTCTGGAATATGCCCACGGAGCTTCGGCAGATGATACTGATCCGGCAGATTTCTCATTCGGGCAGTTTGCACTGCCTCCGCAAATCCTGAACGGTACGTTCGAGATGACGTTAGGCACGAAGGTCATTATCCCGGAAATCTCATGTGCGGTATTTGATGATTCAGACACAACCAAACGGAAGTTCCTCTACAAGCTGGCAAACCCGAAATGGCTGAAACCTTCGATGGACATAACACCGAAGCTGAATATGCCGAAAGCGATCAATAACAGCGACAAGGTTTTCAACCCTGCAGTAAAGATTACGCTCTTGGGAACTATCACCGAAAAAGCATAGGTATTTGTAACGTCATAATCGTTCGGGGGGCGGCTAGCGGTATGTGAACCGTCCCCTTTTTCAATTTAGGAAAGCATGGAAAAACAAGAAAACATAAAGAAGCTGCAGGTGGTGAAGTTCGAGGTCAAGAAAGGCCAGACCTTCGAGTTCAACGGCAATACAAAAACCGAACACGACCGCATCAAGGGTATATTTCTCAGGCTGTCAAATCCGCAGGCACTGCCGGGGGCAACGCTGAGGGTATGGGTTGATGATACCGAGATAATCCCCGATGATACGGAAGTGGCTCTGCTCCATCACAACGATGATATGAGCATAAAGGATGTTGCTTTCCCGATGGATGAAAAAGCCAAGAACAGCCCTGTACGGATCATCTACAAGGACGACAGCGAGAACCTTGCGGTCAATGACAGCTACAACGTGAGAGTGTATCTGCTCGCAGAGGTTGAAAAGAAGAAATAGCACCAATATCTCCTGAAAATGAAAAGATATTTTGTAATAACGAAGCATTCGGCAGACAACAGCCATTTTAATGAACAGGACTTGCTGCCTGCATCCTGCAAGCTCATAACGGGAATTGCGGTAAATGCAACGGTTAAGCAGGAATCTGAGCTTGAAGATGATTCGCAGGATTTGATTTTTCCTCAGAACCTGATTTCTGATTTATTGCTGAGTGAAGGGATAACCAGCCTGTTTTACTCTTACCTGCGGACCAGGGCAACAGTGGCTGAGAGCAAGGATTTTTTTGAATCGGACATTCTGCCTGAGATTGTAAATATTCTGAGCAATAACCTCAAGTACACCTGTCTTTCAGAAGCCGAACAGGCATCGCTGAATGACAGCATTGCAGAGCTGTTCAATACCCAGTTTGCGGATTATCTCTACAACGAATCTGATATTTATGAGAAAGGAAAGACCCTTTCAAATCTGGAATTCGCAGACCTGATAGCACAGAGGACAATGATGTTTGCATACCTGCATAAATCAGATGTTTTCATCCGCCCTTTAAAAGTTTATAAGCGTCCGGAGCCATACGAATGCGGAAATATCAGCTTATTGGTAAACGGCAACAGCTTTCTGCTGAGGGATTATATGGTAACAGCAAACCGCAAGGTTCGCAACATGAGCAAGGAGATCATCCCGTTCCATGAACCGCTGGAAGTGAACAGCAACCTCCATGCGGTTTTCAAGAGCAACAAAAACAGCGGGGACAATACACTGACCATCAGAATCTATATTGAATATGAACACGAGCGAGTTACTGCATAGCATAGCGAAAGACCGTGTTGCAGGTATGCGGACTATCGACAGCTACCAGCTGAAGCCTGTGGTTGTAAATATTACAGGTGCAGATATTTCGCTGGACCTGAAGAACGACATGTGGATTCTCAACACAAAAGGAATCCCTGCAAGCATTGAGGAACTGGAAATGGTAAGCAGCGACAACATATTTACTGCAACACCAGAAGAATACGATTTTATGGATGAATACCGCTATCAGGTGTTCACAGACTATATCGACATCAAAACCCAGTCGGCAGATTTTAAGCCGTACAGGCTGGAATTTGTAAAGATCATTCCCCACAGAAACTGAAACGATTATGTTGGATTACAGAGAACAGGTACAGAGCATATACGAATTTATCAAGCGTTCCGAAGACGAACAGAAATATCCGTATGCTTACGAAATACACCTTGTATCAGGGGTCGATGAGACTGCCCTGACATCTAGGACTGCCGGAACTGAAAAGTTTAACCGTGATATTGAAAGTGCCATTGAAAAGGCAAAGCAGGCACACGGAATTTTAAGGGTTGATGTTTTCGGTGGCAAAAGCCCCAATGCCAGAAGCCTGAATAGCTATACAATTAATGTGAGCAAGCTTCTGAATCCGCCCAAAGAGCCAATGGAGAGAGCCGAGATACAGACAATCATCCAGGAGGAAATGAAACAGCACCAGATACAGAACAGCACAAACGGATTAGGGGAACTAGATACGCTTGTGGGGTTATTTTCAGGCGAGAACGAACAGGCAAAGTCAAAACTTGAAGGACTGTTCGGAGTGTTCAATGCCCTTTCCGGAAACAATAAGGAAGTTGAGCGGATAAGCTACCAGAAACAGCTTGACGATTTCAAATTCGAGACACGGTACGGTACGCTTGAAGAGAAATACGAACGCCTGCGCAATGAAAATGCAGAACTCCGTGCTGAAAAAGACCGCTATTACAGTGAAAACAGGGAACTGAAAAGCGATAAGGCTGAACTGGAAAACCGCCTTGCAGGGTATGCACCAAATGAATTGATGAAGCGTGTCGCTGTCGGTGTCATTTCAGGTATCGGTGGGCGTTTGCTGAGCAACAGCCCGAAGACGGCAGAACTGCTTGGGCTTTCTCCCGATGAGCTGAAAGGTGCATTGGGGATCGTGGATGATGAACCCCAGGATACAGCCCTTATTCCGCAGACTAATGTGGAAATTACTGAAATGGGGACACCTCAGTCACCAGAGGACAAACAGAAAGCTGCAATAATCAAAAACCTTTCGGAAGCCCTTTCTACATGGGAGTTGCAAGATGTAGCCAAGATTGCCAATATCGTAGGTCTGTGCCTTGACAAGGCTGAACTCATTAATAAAACACTCATGTTCCTGAATCAGTCCATTCAAGGAGTCGTGGAAGCCGAAAGCAACAACCTTGAAATTGAAGATTTAGAGGATTAATCAATACATATTAACAGCAGTCTTGGTTCTTGAATCTTGGCTCTAAAATCTATTATCATGAAAAAATTCAAAGTAGGGATTACCATCGAAGCAGATACCGCAGACACAGTGCAACAGGTAGGAAACCTTTTGCAGAATGCGGTGAACAAGGTTGAACAGCAAGATATGATTAAGCTTCTGACCAAGGTAGCCAAGAACCCCAAAATTGTAAAAACCGCTTTGAAATACATTTAACCTGATTATCTAATAACTGATACCGTGCAACAGTTACCGCCAGTAAATAAAGCAGCCTTGATAGCAAAAGGAATCAAATACGGTCTTCCCGTTCTGGGTTTAGGTATTGGTATCTATGCTATCAAGAAGCTGCTTTTCAAAAGGAATCCTGACGGCACTTCCACAAAAGAAGCCCCGTCAATAAAGGATACTGTCATTAACAGGAAGAACCTTACAATCAGTGTGTCTGATGCGGCTCTGTATGCAAATACGCTGTACGGTGCGATGCTTGACTTTGGTACGGATGAGAAAACCATATTCAGCATCATTGATAAGATCCAGTCCAAAGACGACATGCTCCTGGTGATAAAAGCATTCGGAATGAAGCAGTACCTCTGGGGAACAAGAGCCGCATTCCTAGGGCAGGACTACAACCTTATCGGATGGTTCAAGGCTGAATTAGGCGATGATGACATCAATAAAATCAAACCCAAGTTTGACAGCTGGGGAATCCCTCTATAAAACACGGCACGGCAATGGAAAAGAAGCAAAAGAAGATATTATTTATTTCAGGAGGGGTACTGACCGCAGGCTTATTGGCAGGTTCATTTATTCTGATCCGCAGGAGATACAGCAAGAAAGGAGGTTCAAATTATATGACGACAAACAGCAACAAACTGCCATCCAATTTTCAGAACTGGAATGGAGGAAGCAATTACCTAAATGATGCTCCAAGAGGTATCAGGAACAATAATCCGGGCAACCTGATCTACACAGAAATCAAGTGGCAGGGCAAGCTCCCGAAGAATCAGAATAAGGACAGGCGATTTGAAATGTTTATCTCTCCTGTTTACGGTGTCCGTGCCATGATTAAAGACCTGAAAAATGATATTGAGAAAGGGAAAAGCACCGTGCCGCAGCTGATAGAGGAATACGCCCCACGGTTTGAGAATAACACAGACAGCTATATCAATACGGTATGTGCCGACCTGAAAGTCAGCAGGACAGCAAAGCTCCTGCCTACAAAGAATACGCTCCGCCTGCTGGTTTTCTCTATTTCCAAGGTTGAGAATGGTGCTAATTATATCAGCAATGAACTGTTTGAGCAGGCGTATTCAATGGCTTACCCTCAATGAGGGCGATAATAAAAAACACAACGAACTAAAAATATTTTTGCAATGGGTACAATAAAGATGTTTCGGGGGAATACTCCGCCGTTATTGAAGAAAGGAGAATGGGCCAGTGACGGTCATTACGCATACCTGGGGATGGAACACGGGGAATACAAAGTATTTCAGGGAGTGTTTGACCTGAGTGACGACCAGTTTATTTCGGGGTTTAAGTATGATCTGAGCAAAAAGGCAATAGTTATCCCTTCAGGCACTCCGTTTTCAAAATTACAGATGCTGTTTGACACGCTCCCGAAGGCTCTGAAATATACGTCCGATTCAAAAGCAAGCATTGATATTATGTTTGAGGACGGGACGTACATCAACGACTTGGGAACGTTTCTGGTACTCCGTGATTTTTCTTACCAGATAAACATCAAGTCCCTGAGCAATACGACAGAAGGTGAAGTCGGAACATACGTAAAGCCTGTCGTTTTTCAGAGTGACAGGGCGATTGAGATTTACAACAGTGCCGTAAATTTTGAGGACATCCGCTTTGAATACAGCGATGAAAGCACGGGTGCAATAGCTTTCCTGAACAGCACAACGTACATAAACGACTGCTGCTTTGATGCGAAAGTACCGCAGGCTTGCGTATCAGACAGGGGCTACAACAATATTGTATTTTCCGAGGCATATTTCAAGCTGAACAGGGATATTGAAGATACTATCTTGGATAAGGGTTCTGTCGGTTCTTTCATCAATATTGCCCGTTCAAAATCAGCACCCGATTTCCGACCGAAATCTATCGTCAAGTCGCTGAGCGGTGCATTGATAATCGCAGGAAATGTTGAAGACCTCCACATTGCCGAAAAAAGTCCGATATACCTGCCAAACGGAGGCATAGAGGTTCACGGAGGCTTTATCGCAGATGTTGATGGGGGAATGGGAATTGCCGTGCCGACAAAGATTTCACAGCTCGAAAATGACCTGCATTTCACTTCAAATTACCAAGAGCTTGAAAATACACCAACGACAATTACACCCGAACAGGCTACGGCAATAGAAAATAACAACCTTAAAAACACCTATCCGCAGGCAGATGCTGAAAAGCTTGCAGGCATTGAGGTCGGTGCAACTGCCGGAGCTGACTGGAATACCAATGTGGCAAATAAGCCAGTTACCATAACTGCTGAACAGGCAACAGCAATAGAAAACAATAACCTGAAGTACAGCTATCCGAGAGAGGATGCCGAAAAGCTGGCAGGTATCGACGAAGGTGCGACAGCTGGTGCCGATTGGAACACAAACGTTGCAAACAAGCCAGTCACTATCTCGACACAGCAGGCAAATGATATTCAGGCGAACAACCAGAAACGGAGCTACCCACAGGAAGATGCTGATAAGCTTGCTAATATTGAAGAAGGTGCAACTGTCGGTGCAGACTGGGAAACGAACGTGCAGAACCGACCGATAACAATCACCGCAGAGCAGTCGGCAGCCATTGAGGCGAACACGCAGAAGGTCAGCTATCCGCTGGCTGATTCTGAGAAACTTGCAGGCATTGAGGAAGGTGCAACTGCCGGAGCAGATTGGGAGACAAATGTCCAGAACAAGCCCCTAACTATAACCCCGGAACAGGCATTGGCAATTGAGGCAAATACTGCAAAAAACAGCTATCCCCAAGTTGATGCAGACAAGCTTGCTGGTATAGAAGACGGGGCAACTGCTGGGGGCGACTGGGAAACCAATATCCAAAACAGACCTGTAACTATTACCGCAGAACAATCACTCGCAATTGAGGCGAACACCCAAAAGGTGAGCTACCCACAGGCAGATGCTGATAAGCTTGTAGGTATTGAGAATGGTGCGACAGCTGGTGCAGACTGGAATACAAATATCCAGAATAAGCCCGTGACTATTTCTTCAGAACAGGCAAACGCCATCGAGACGAACAGCCAGAAGAACAGCTATCCGCAAGCTGATTCAGACAAGCTAGCAGGGATTGAAGAAGGTGCAACTGCCGGGGCTGACTGGGAAACCAATATCCAAAACAGGCCAGTTACCATAACACCCGAACAGGCATTGGCAATAGAAGCCAACACTGCAAAGCGGAGCTACCCCGAAGAGGACGAAGCTTTTGTACAGGCTATGAAAGATGGCGGAGGATCAGCCGGAGCAGATTGGAATACGAATTTGCAGAATATCCCGACTGTATTATTGGAGTTTGTTACTGCCCTGACAAATGCAGGAGTAACCAATTTTGATATTACAGCAGACGGGTCAGTTTTAAGAATGGGCAGAACAAGTTAAGGGGGAACTATGAAAACACTTGTAATATCAAGCCTGCTGATAGCATTTATTGCTTTGTGTTTATACCTGCAGGTAATTATTGCAGAATACGGAATCCGCAAGTCGATTTCAGACAGCAATTATTTCCTGAAAAAGCCATTCAAGCTGATGTTTGAAGTGGTTATGTGGATTTGCGGTCTTTCAATAATTATCACAGGGATATTCCTAAAGGATACTCCGCAATGGTGGATAATAGGCGGAGGAATCGGCATCTTCGGTGTCGGTGCATTCTCAGATTTCAAGCGGAATCTTTTTTTGAGAATATCGCACTACACCTCTGCAATTAGCGGATTTGCAATGCTTGGATTAAGTTTCTGGCTCAACCTGAACAGTTTCCGATACTCTGCAATTATTGCAGTGTCTGCACTGCTTGCTGTCCTGCTTGGCAGAAAGCGTATCTGGTGCCTTGAGCTTACCATGTCAATCGAAGTTTTTATCGGGCTGTTCTATTTTGCCCTGATACTGCAATAGCAACCGAGGATGAATAAGAAGGGCTACATATCAAGAATACGTGAGGATTTACGCAATGGCAATAAGCATTCAAAAACAACTATCGAAAGAGTTGCGAAAGGCTTTGGCATTGCCAATAAAAATCTGGTCAAGGAATTTACTGAACTGGCAATAGTACTGAATGCCCGTGATATTGCCAATGACAGTTCCCTTACAGCACATCAGAAGTATCTTGAAATTGTAGCCCTATACCAGTCACAGGTAAACTTGTCCATGAGGACCAGCATGAGCGTACTGATGCAGCAGTATTCTACGCCTGCACCAATTTCATTTCTTGCATCGAGCTATATCCTGAAAAGCAATAACCTTTCGGGATATAAAGTATTCAAGGGAATCGTTAAAAATACGAAAGGCAAAATTGTTGGAAATGCCCATCTAACGAATGATAAGAGTGATTTCCCAAAGTATTTAGAACCATCAGCAGGAAACGGGCTTTTAACAATAGCATTGCCGTATCATTTCACCTATGTGAATGAGCTTGATGATGTCCGTTTAGCGAATCTAAAAGAACAGCCTTTTGCAAAAGTATCAAGCTGGGATGCACTGAATCCTCCAATGGCTTATGACCGAAGTTTTGACGGTGTGGCAACGAATCCGCCATTCGGTTCACTGTCTGAGCCGATACAATTTGGAAACTTCAAAATCAAAAGGCTGGAACATGCAATGGCATTAAAAGCCCTGCGGTGCATGAAAGATAACGGCAAGGCTGCAATTATCATTGGAGGTCACACCACTTGGGACGAACACGGTCGGGTTACGGCAGGAACTAACCGTATTTTCCTGAACTATCTCCATCACTTTTACAATGTCGAAGATATAATTCCCGTCAACGGTAAAAAGCTCTATTCAAGGCAAGGCACTTCAATCAATACACGGTTAATTCTGATTGATGGAGCAAAGTCTGTTCCCAATGGAGCAGCTCCCCTTAAAAATAAGCTGCACAGCACCGAGGTCAATTCCCATGAAGAGCTATGGTCCAGAGTCGGTTTAGAAAATTCAGATTCTCGGACGAAACAGCTTCAAAAGCTTAAAGCAAAGGCTATTATTTTAAAACAAAAGCTGGTATGAAAGTACTGAACTTATATAGTGGCCTTGGCGGAAACCGCAGGTATTGGAAAAACGTGAATGTAACTGCCGTTGAGAATAACGAGCAGATTGCATCGGTTTACAGAAAGCTTTTTCCAAAGGACAAGCTGGTTATAGGCGATGCACATGCATACCTGCTTAATCATTTCCGTGAATATGACTTTATATGGAGCAGTCCTCCGTGCCAGAGCCACAGCAAGATGATGAGGGCTACACGGCATACCATCAATACATATCCTGATTTGAAGCTGTATGAAGAAATACTCCTTCTGAAATATTTCTTTGATGGCAGCTGGGCTGTCGAGAATATAACGCCATATTATGATCCGTTAGTCGAACCTTCTGTAAAAATCGGGAGGCATCTGTTTTGGAGCAATTACAGCATTGCACCATTTGATGCACCCGAACTGAAAGGCTTTTTTTCAGCAGCTCCAGCAGAATTGAAAAAATGGCTTGGCTACAGCTATAAGGGAAATATTTATTACAAAGGCAACCATGACGGAGGACAGGTACTGCGGAACTGTGTGCATCCAGAACTGGGGCTTCATGTTTTCAGCGAATCTAAAAAATCAGGTTCTGCACGGATAAAATCAAAAGCAATTACCATCAAGCAAAAACAGCAAGCGTATGAAATCAGATATTAAAATATGCAGAAGCAGTATTGCCATAACATTCGGTACTGTTCCCCCTGAACATATATCGGCAAGGCTGATCGAACTTGGCTTCAAAACTGCGAACAGCAAAAGTTTTGTCCGCACCAAAAAGCTGGCTCAGAACGAGCATGAATATTTGCAGGGGATGTTCGGTCATAAAGGGCTGGGCATGGCATATATTCCAACAGCAGAGAAAGGTTTTATCCTGGATACAACCGTGCCTGAATCAATGGGGCATGAAATGCACATAGCTATCCGGAAAGTTAAGAAAAGTATCGGGATGCCCCTGTTTGACTATGTTGCAGAGAAACTCGATTACAGCAATGATGAGCTTGTAAAATCACTTTCATGCGAACAGATTGATGCTGTTTCTCTGGCAATTTACAATATTGAGAAGCGTCGGCAGGGAATTATTGTCGGTGACCAGACGGGTATCGGCAAAGGAAGAACCGCTGCCGCACTGATACGCTATGGAGTAAAAAGCGGACTGCAGCCGGTGTTCTTGTCAGAGAAACCGAACCTGTTTACCGACCTCTACCGTGATTTGTCTGATATTGGAAGCTCCGCACTGGTTCCGTTCATTGTGAATACCAAGGAAAGCAAGACTAACATAAAGGACAAAAGCGGTGAGATAGTTTATACAGCCCCCGAAAAACCGACACAGGAACGGATTATTAAAAGCAGGGAAATACCCAGCAGTTACAATTTCGTCTGTGCCACCTATTCGCAGTTCAACCAGCCGAAGAAGCCAGCAAAGCAGGTGTTCTTGAATTCCGCATCCAATGGCAATATAATAATCATGGACGAAGCCCATAACGCTTCGGGAAGCTCAAACACTGGCGAGTTTATGCAGGGAGTCCTGCGGCAGACAAAAGGCGTTTGCTTCCTTTCTGCAACTTTTGCAAAACGCCCCGACAATATGCCCATTTATGCACAGAAAACATCAATGAGCGATGCCAATATGAGCAAGGAGGATTTGGTTGAGGCGATTACGAAAGGCGGTGTTGCTTTGCAGGAAGTTTTGGCAGCCCAGCTGGTTTCTGAGGGGCAGATGATAAGGCGTGAGCGTTCATTTGAAGGGGTCGAAGTCAATTACATCGAGCTGAAAGAAAAAGCAAAAGAGCAGGCTGATATTGCCGATAAGATAACCGCCATAATCCGTGACATTATCGGATTTCAGGAGAAGCACATTAACAAACAGGTTGAACAGCTGGACAAGATTGCGGCTGGGGAAAGCAAGGAGGTTGAAACCCGAAAAGGAACAGAGAAAGCAGGGGTTGACAATATCCCTTACTTTTCCAAGGTCTTCAATGTCATAAACCAACTGCTGTTCAGCCTGAATGCTTCTGATGTTGCCGACCATGCGATAAACAGGCTGAAAGAGGGGAAGAAACCGATTATCGCCTTTGCCTCTACAATGGGGAGCTTTTTAGAGGGAATGGCAAAACCCGAAGATGTGATAAACGGTGATTTCTCAACGGTATTGGAAAAGGGGCTGGATTCGGTTTTACGCTATACGGAAAAGGATATTGACGGGGAATCTCAGGGCAAGCAGTTCAATATTGCTGATCTGTCAGAGGAAGCCCAGCTTGCATACCGTGATATTCTGAGAAGGATTGAACAGGCTTCAACTGGCATTACAATCAGCCCGCTTGATCTGATTATTCAGAAGATAAAGGATGCTGGTTATTCCTGTGGCGAAGTTACAGGGAGGAAACTCTGTGTTCAGTATAAATCAACCAGCTCCAAAAATACCTCGGCATTGGTGATGAGCCGTAAAAAGGAAAATACCGCAGACCTGTTCCGCCAGTTCAATGACAATGAAATTGACTGCCTGCTGATTAACCAGAGCGGTTCAACAGGTGCATCGGCACATGCGGTTGTCACTGATAAGGTGCCAGCCGAAAAGGTGAAGCAGAGGGTAATGGTTATACTGCAGCCTGAACTGAACATCAATACCGAGATTCAGAAACGTGGGCGTATCAACAGGACTGGCCAGATAATGAAACCGATCTACGACTACATTATCTCATCCATCCCTGCACAGAAGCGGTTTATGATGATGCTCAAAAAGAAGCTGAAATCATTGGATGCAAATACGACTTCCAACCAGAAGAACAGCAAGAGCCAGCTTGAATCGGATGACTTTCTGAATAAGTACGGAGACAAGGTTGTCCGCCAGTATATGCTTGAAAACCCTGAGCTGAACAAATCACTGGACAACCCTCTCAAATTTGAGGGGAAAGACAGTGATGAAACAGCATCGGAAGGCGATGCTTCAAAAGTGACTGGGCGTGTGGCTGTGCTTTCGGTCAAGGAACAGGAGAAATTCTATTCCGAAGTTATCGAGCGGTACAATGACTATGTGGAATACCTGAAACAGGCTGATGAGTATGACCTTGAAGTAGAGATTCTGGATTTGAAAGCAGAATCGCTAGAAAAGCGTGTCGTAATTGCAGGCAAAGGAGGGCGTTCTGTATTCGGCAACGATACTTATCTGGAAAAATGCGAATGCAACGTACTCAAAAAACCGTATGGCAAAGCTGAACTGTCAAAGCTTGTAGAAAAGTCTCTTGATAAAAAACAGTCTGATGCTATTTCTGAAGAAATAGTCTCGGCTCACGAAAAGTATGTTCAGGATAAGCTCTCAGCCGATCTGAAAGCATTGGAGGTAAAATACAAGGAGCTTCTGGACGGAATCACCGAAGAAAAAGGCTATCAGAAAATTCCTGTTTACGACAAGGCTGGTCAGAAAGACTATGTTGCTGAACGCACAGAAGAAATTCAGGAAGCAAAAACAGCGGATATAGCAAAGACCAGGACGCAGAGCGAAAACAGGAAAAACTATCTGAATGGCTTCTTCAAATTCTTCAAGGTCGGTCACGGATATTTCTATCCTGCACTGAGCTTTGAAACTGACAGTTCAAGCAATTCATACTGCATCTTCTTGGGATTCGACATAAACTCGAAACGGAGAAACCCTTATGCACCATCGGCTGTGAAGCTCCGCTTTGCAATAGCTGACAGCAGAAAATACATTGTCCTTCCAGCTTCGGGAGATACGGCAAAGGAAATTGAACGCATTCAGGCACGGAGCTTTCAGCTTACAGCATCACAAAAAGAGAGCCTGATTGACCGCTGGGATGAAGCGATAAAGGATTTTTCCCTTGACAGGCAGGTTCGCTATATCGTTACAGGGAATATCTTGCAGGGGTCGGCTGATTTCCCCGGCAAGCTGGTGAGCTTCACAACCAAAGGCAAAGGTGTCAAGAAAGGTATCTTGATGAGCGAGGCATGGTCGCCTGACAGCAGCGACAATAAAGCTGATAATTATGTCGTTGCCCCGATTGCAAAGCTGCAAAAGCATATTATGAGCCTGCGTTCTGGTTCCTCCATTGCCACTGAGAACGGAATCAGCATCGGCCGCCATTTTGATGATACGTTCCGTGTCATCATGCCAAAGAAGAAACAGCATATCCCCATCTATACAGATAAGGACGTGATTTCCCTCTGCATGAACAGCCGTGACGGGTTTGAAATGGTTTCGGGCAATATGAGGGCTTCTGTAGCTGAAACGAAAATGCCGAAGCTCATCCAGCTCCTTGGCGACCGATTCAGCCTATCGGTGAAAATTCCACGGAACTATTTCAATGAATATATTGAGAAAGGGACAGACAGAAGTTCATCTGCCGACAGCCTTACTCAAGAAGCTATGAAAATGTTTGAGGCAGATAAACGTGATTTCCCGAAACGTCTGGCAAAGCAGAAGCAGTCCATACCCAAAGGCAAAGCGGTAAATCTTGACAAGGCAAAACATCTGAAACTTGTGAAGCTCCGTGCAAAGGCAATCCTCATTAAGCAGAAACAGCTCAAAGCAGTAGCAGGGTTGTAATTCCAACTGATAACTATAAAATACAATATGATGAAACTGACAGTAAAAAACTACAGGGAGGCAACGAAGGATATTGATTTCAAGGAACTGCCCGATGCAGCGCAGGAAGCTCACAAGGAATTTGATTCATTTGCCGATTTCTATAACGAAGACAAGGATATAAAGGAGATGCTTGATAACCATTTCAAGATTGTCGAGCCATATCTCAATTCAAAGCGTTTCCCTGACCTGCCGGACAGGCATCCGTTGAATATTCTGGATAAGGAATCGGGCCAGTACAAAGCTGCATTGAAAGAATACCGGGAGAGCACAAAGCAGAAAGAAAAGCCCTCTGCCAAGTCAAAACAAGCTCCGAAAAAGAAGCCGGAACCAGCTGCATCTGCTAAAACACCAGCAAAGAAAACGGCAAAACGAAAGCCCCATGAAGTTGACCTGATGCCATTAGAAATTAAGATTATTAAACGCTATCTCAATTTTCATGGCAAGAAAGTTTCAGAGCGTCAAGTGTCGCTTCTGTATAAGGTTATCCAGAAAGCTGCAACGGAAAAGACCATCCGAAAAACGAGCAGATATGCAGGTGAAATCAAAACCATCAGCAATGATCTGATAAAAACCTACAGGGAAATGAATGGCACTTGCACATTTGAAGTACCTGATTCATCATACAAGAAACTGAAAGGAATCGTTGACAGCTATGGGGTTACACCAGCTGTGGGATTGATTAAGCGTTTCATAAATCTGTACGGAAATATTACAAAAGCCAAAGCACAGAGGCTTTTGACAAGCATAACCAATTCATTGAAAAATGGCAAGGTGAAACGGTCAGATAAGGAATATGAACAGGTCAAGAATGTTCAGAAACACCTGAATGATTATCTGGAAAGCGATAAGTTGCTTATCACCAATGTCCAGTTAAAAGGATTACAGGGCATTTCTGGGCTGGGAAAGTAAATGCCACTGCTCAAAAGCCCATAAGTAGTGGCTCTGATATGAGGGCTGGAAATTCAATAATGACAAAAACAGCAACGGTTGACCCGAATAAGGTTGTATCTGCACATGAACTGGCGAAGATGAAATTTTCTACGCTTACCCTGCGTGGCAAGTTCGCAAAGCTGCTCGGCAAACCATATATCCCTTTTTACCTGATGATCTACGGTCAGCGGTTTCACGGAAAAAGTTCTGTGGCAATGCTGCTTGCTGACCTTCTGGTAAAATGCGGTCTGAAAGTGCTGTATGTATCCAATGAAGAAGGTATAAAAGGCTCGCTTCAGGAAAAGCTATTGCGGTTGCAAATAAATAGCCCAATTGACTTTGTGGAGAACTATGACCCTGCACAGTTCAAGGGGTATAATGCAGTGTTTTTGGACAGCACGCAGACTGTTGGCATGAAACCAGAAGAGTTTAAAGTTCTCAAAAGACAGTTTCCCGACACATCTTTCATTCTCGTCTTCAAGGCAAACCGTGACGGGACATCGAAAGGCGGAACGGACTGGGAGCATGATGTCGATGCTATCATGCATATCGAGAACAGGTGTGCGACAATGGAGAAAAACCGCTTTCCGGGAGGAAGCTCAGAAACGGTTAAAATTTTCTAACGGACTAAATGTATTGATTGAACATGGAAGAGACGATGTTAAAATTATTCTGGATAGCAGTAGGCTCAACCGGATCGCTGGCAGTTGGGATTCTGCTCGTTATCATCCGAAACGCTATTTCTAAAAATGCTACAAAGGAAACAGTTGATGCAAAAACCGACCTGCTTGAAAAGGACATTCAGCATCTGACTAAGGAGCTGGATTCGTGCGAGAATAAATTCGCAGTTCTGCACAAACGGATTTCCGATTTACGGGACAGCTCAAAAGAGATTTATGTGAGCAAGGAACTGTTCCACCAGACCATAAAACAGCTCAATGAAAAGCTTGATACGATACTGAAATTCGTAGAGAAAAATTAACAGGCAATGCCTGAACAAACTATAGAGTACATGAAAATATTGAAGAAATTATTCAATACAGGTACAGCCGCAACTCTGAAAGAAGGGACAAAGCTCATTGATGAAATATTCACTACACAGGAAGAAAAGCTCCAGGGGAAAATGGAGCTTTTCAAAATGGCTGTTGCAGACAGAGGCTCTGCTCGGGAAATGTATCAGCAGGACAGCTGGCTGCAGAAAATATTTGCCATATTCTTTCTGGTTGCGTGGTGCGGACTGACATACATAATGCTGAACTATTTCATTTTCCAGAAGATTCAGCTCGAAGACTGGCAGATTGCATTTGTAAGCAGTATCAATGGCGGTATATCCACCAAACTAAGCACAATCATAGACTTCCTTTTCGGCGGTGCAATTTCAGGAGTAAACAGTGTAAATCTAAAACGAAAGAAAAATGCAAAAGACATTTGATGAATTATTTGAAGGAGTGATAAAGCATGAAGGTTTTTATGCCAATGTTGAAGGAGACAGGGGAGGCGAAACGTATATTGGGGTAGCCAGAAACCTGCATCCAACCTGGAGAGGCTGGAAAATAATTGATGCTTACAAAGCTGAACATGGGAAAATACGCCATAACCAAAACTTAAACATTTCAGAATTATATGAACTGGTCAAAGTCTTTTACAGACATACATTTTACCATACGAACCGCATAGAATCCATAAACCACGGGGCGTTGCAGGAGATTATATTTGACTGGTGCGTAAACAGCGGTCGGTATGGAAGCAAAGGCGTTCAAAGAGTTCTTAACAGCGACTTTGGGCATCATCTTATTGTTGACGGCATTATCGGGAACAAGACCCTTGCTGCAATTGATTCATGCGACCCTCACTTGCTTTTTACTGCCATAAAACAAGCACGGATAGATTTCTATATCGCCATTTCAAAGAAAGGTCAGAATGAGAAGTTTTTAAAGGGATGGTTGAAAAGGATTGAGGGGATAATTTTTTAGACAAACGGTTTGTTACCAATTTTAATAAAAAAGCCCAAAGCATAAAATGTTTTGGGCTTCAATTTTTTTAATGAAAATATTATACCAGAACTCTCATTCTTCCTCTGGTTGGTTTTGGATTGCAAAAATCATTTATAATATCTAAAGGTAGACTGAAAGCTTCACTTAATTCAGAATCTGAATATTCTAAATCCTCTTTATGCATTTTGTATCCAGAGTGAAACAAGGTTGGGCTGTCAATAATTACATTTAGTCCTTCGTCCTTTTTTAAACCTTGCCGACTCATTTCAATATTTAGATAAGTATAACGATCTTTATCTATACAGCCTAAATCATAAGCTCTTCTTAATATTGAAGCCATAGATGTTAGCCAATACCTTTTAAGTTCAGCTAAAGACGAAAGCTTTACTCCATATAAAGATTTTTTTATTTCACTCGAGGGCATTAAAAATTCAGAAGCGAATGAGTCAGCTTCTCTTTCTCGAATCTTATTGTCTCTATGGTCAGGGATAGGAAATCCTCCTAATACATGCATTATCAAATGCCCTAACTCATGTGCAATCGTAAACCGTTTCCGATCATTCGAAAATTTTTTGTTGATAATAATGATTGGAGTACCATCATCTGATTTAATCGAAGCTCCATCAAATTTTTCAACAACATTGTCCAATTCAACAATTAATATTCCATGCTTTTCGAGTAGTTGAAAAATATTTTTCACAGGTTCTCCTGGTTTCAGACCTAGAGTTTTTCTTGTATGTTTTGCGATATTTTCAACAGAATACCCTTCTTCAATATCTAAAGTGTTCAAATTAAAGTCTGGCCATTCTATTGATTCTGTCATTTGGTCAACTAAATAACCAACAATTTTAATGCGTGATTCAATATCTGTGACGACCTTTTTACTTATTGTTGAACGTTTTCTATAGTGAGGATTCTCTACAGCATTTGATATGTTTTTATTAAAGAATCCCACAGGGAAATCTAAAAAACTAATTATTCTTTCTAATAACTCATCAGATATAGTGCTTATTCCTTTTTCAAATTTTGAAAGATTAGACTGAGATAAACCAGAAATGTTTTTTGCTAGCTCCGTTTGAGAATATCCCCGATATTCTCTTGCAAAGGTCAACTGTTTGAAATTTATTTCCATCTCACTTGATTTATAATTTGGTTAATTCTGTAAAGAATAGCAGCTGCAACCCTATTATTTATTCATTTACAGCTTTCTTCATAGTTTTACGAAGCTTTGGAGTGGCTACTGTATCTGAAGCTTTTTCCAATGCTACGGTTCTTTGCTGAACAATATCTTTTTCTTCAATTGTCCATTTAATCTGATTTTCATCTACATAAACCAATTGTGGCTGATGAATATTTCCTAAGCGATCTTTTTTGTAACCAAAATACAAAATCGGATCTTCGACATATCCTGAATCTTCAAATAAAGACCCCATCAATTGACTGTTTATTGACTCAACAACTTTCGTTCTAATATTCATTGGCATTCCTTTACTATTAAGCTTTTTAAATAGTACCAGGTAACCACTGGTATTAAGAATGAATCTTTTATACTTTCCATATTTCCAATTTAATGGAAAATACTTTTGTATGCTTTGTATCAATTTGGAATTAAACAATGAAGCTTCATAACCCCGACATCTTGCTTCAGGAGGAGTTAATACTACTTCAATATTATAATTTTCACATGCTTCTTCAAAAGCTTTGAAAAATTGTGGAAGCTCAACTTCCAGATCAATAAGACAACCTTCTTCTGAAGCTAAACGTCTTTTGACCATTGCATTTTCACTTTTTTCTTTTAATTTTGTCATTATTATCATTATTAAATTAATCGGTTGCAGCCGATATATTATAAATACTTCTGCGCCAACAGGAGTATTTTTTTACAATGCAAATATATAATATTTTAAATTAATTGTATATAATATTTTG
>JAFGWG010000104.1 GCA_016937255.1 Bacteroidales bacterium | reverse complement strand
GTGGAGCTTTTCATCGTCTCAACAAAGGAGGCTCATGGAAAGCGTGGGTGGCAAATTTCTGCACCGCTTGCCATTACCTTCAACGATCCCGTGACCATCTTCGCTTTTGCAAGCATATCTTTGCTCGATGGACGACGGAATGATGAAGGTAGAGCTAGCCATCACTCCATCGTCAACGAGGAACGAAGTTGCCATGGAGTCGTTGGCTATTTCGCAGGCGTAGCAAAACCTTATCGTTAAAACCAGCAAATTGAGATTAAAAAAACATATTAATATTTACCCATTTATAAATCCAAATCACTTACATTTGCAAAAAATAGCTAACCCAACTCATTTACTTTTTGAACTTTTTGACCATGAAAACCAAGTATCTTGATTTAATAGAACAAACATTTGACTTCCCACAAGAGAATTTTGAGGTGATAGAGAACGAGTTATGGTGGAATAATATCAAACTAATGGATATTATTGAGCAATACGGAACTCCACTTAAAATCACATATTTACCAAGTATTGGTCGCCAAATTCAAAAGGCAAAGCGAATGTTTAATGTAGCTATGGCTAAGGTTGACTACGAAGGCGAATACCACTATGCCTACTGCACCAAGAGTAATCATTTTTCGTTTGTGATCGAAGAAGCCCTGAAACACGATATACATATTGAAACCAGCAGTGCGTTCGACCTGAATATTATTGAGCGGCTAGAAGAAGACGGCAAGGTTGACAAAAATATGTTTATCATTTGCAACGGTTTTAAGCGTCCTCAGTATGTGGAAAACATCTCACAAATGATTAATAATGGGTTCACCAACATCATTCCCGTCATTGACAATAAATCGGAACTAGAAGGTTACAAGTTAGACAAAGGAAAGAAAATTGGATTAGGTATTCGAATTGCATCAGAAGAAGAGCCCATGTTTGAGTTCTACACATCACGTCTTGGAATCAGATACAACGACGTTATTCCTTTTTATAATATATATGTAAAGAATCATCCTAATTTTGAATTAAAGATGCTTCATTTCTTTATAAATACTGGAATTCGAGATTCTGCCTATTATTGGAGTGAATTGCACAAATGTGTTAAGCTCTATACAGAATTAAAAAAGATTGTACCAACCTTAACCATGCTCAATATTGGCGGTGGCTTTCCGGTAAAAAACACCATGGCATTTGATTATGATTACGAATACATGGCCGAGGAAATTGTGGCACAGATTAAATCTATATGTGAGCAACAGGGAGTTCCAGAACCTGATATATTTACCGAATTTGGATCTTATACTGTTGGGCAAAGCGGAGCCGTTTTATATTCAATATTAAACCAGAAACAGCAAAACGATCGCGAGATGTGGAATATGATCGACAGCAGCTTTATGACAACTTTACCAGATATTTGGGCTATGAATCAGCGATTTATCCTCATGTCGATAAATCATTGGGATTACGAGTATCAAAGAGTTTTTTTGGGAGGTCTTACTTGCGACAGCAATGATTATTACAATGCTGAAGCCCATGCCAATGCTATATTTCTACCCAAAATGGAGCACGATGATCCCTTATATATAGGATTTTTCCACACCGGTGCGTATCAGGAATCGCTTGGAGGGTATGGTGGCATACAACACTGCCTAATTCCTGCGCCTAAACACATTCTCATTAGCGAAGATGAAGAAGGAGAGTATTCAACACGTCTTTTTGCTAAAGAACAAAGCTATAAATCCATGCTCAAAATTCTTGGTTATTAAAAAATTGCATTATTTTTGCATTTGAATTACACAAAAAACTGAACTATTATGAAAAAACTATCATTTCTAATGCTTTTTGCTTTTATGTTTGTGGCTGTAAATTCGGCAAATGCCCCTGACAAAAAGAAGAAGCCCCTAAACGCAATAATTACATATACTATTTCTTACGAAGGAGATTGGGATCCTGCAACACTTGCTCAACAACCTACCGAGCAAATTGTAAAAGTATTAGGCAACCAACATCGTACAGAAATTATGTCGGGTGGTGCCAACATATATATTATTGCCAATGGTAACGATTCTTCTACCATCATTCTTCTTGATATTTCAAGCATGGGTTTGAAATATTACATGAAAACCGAAAAAGAAAAAATTCTTGCTGAAATGGAAGATGAGCCTAAAATTAATTATTTAGACGAAACAAAAACCATTTCTGGTTACGAGTGTAAAAAAGCTGAATATATTACGACAGACGAATATGGTGACGAAGTTGCTACTGTAGTTTATTATAGTGAAGAACTTGGAAACGAAAGCACTAATTTTGGAGGAACCTTTCACGGCTTAAAAGGATTCCCAATGGAATATTCAATTGAAACTGAGCAAGGAACTGTAACATATGCAGTAACCAATGTTCAAACCAAGAAAACCAAAATTAAAGACATCATCTTTATGATTCCCACCGATTACGAAGAACTTGACGAAGAAAAAGCCAAGCAACTCTTTGGCGGCGAATAAGTTTTGAACAATATTTGTTTGATAAAACCTCTGTTTTCACAGGGGTTTTATCTTTTTTAATGCGTCCATTTTTGTACTTTTGCTCATTAATGAAAAAGAATCCAAAAAATACCAGCACAACTAATTCGCGAAAAAAATCGGCGAAGAAACCAACCAATACCCTAAAGAATCTACAAAAGAGCAGTCCGAAAACAAAAACAGTCAGCAATAAATCACCCCGAAAGAAGTCCAGGCGCAAATCTGCAAACACTATTAAACTCTTACTTTCAAAACAGGCGCAATTTGCTTACGGCATTTTTCTAATTCTTTTCAGCATTTTTTTAACTGCATCGTTTTTCTCCTATCTAAAGCACTGGCAACTTGACGACAATGTGGTTTCCGGAGGATTTTCCTCTGTTTTCGATTCCTCATTAACCGTAGAAAACTCTACCGGTAAATTTGGTGCATGGCTTAGTTATGTATTTGTAAAAAAATTCTTTGGCCTTGGATCATTCTTTCTCATCATCTTTTTCATCAATAGTGGCTTACTTTTAATACGTATTAAACTTCTGAAATTTACCGACAGTATAATTTATTTACTCGGCTCTGCAATATGGATTTCGGTTTTCATGGCTGCACTTTTCGCCCGCACAGACGTTATGATATGGGGTGGCTTGTTCGGGCATCAAATAAAAATATGGATTGCGTCGATCATTGGAAATATCGGGCTTATCTTTTTGCTTCTTGTGGTGTTTACCGTTTATATTGCTACTTTACTAAATATCAAATTACATGAAGTAAGATTGCGAAAAAAGGAAGTATCCGACACAATAAATGATATTCCTGAAAAGAAAGAATCATTGGATTTAACTGAATATAACAACGAGCTATTGGAAGAGCAGAAAGACGAAATGGAGATTATTGAGAAAGAAGTTATCACAATACAGCCTGACGAATTAATAAAACAGGAAGAGCATAAAGAAAACCCTATAGATCAAAACAGAGAAGTAGTTTTTGATCATATTGAGCAGAAAAAAGAGAAAACAGCGCCACAAGATGATATTTCTTTCACCATTACCGATCATTCGCTAAATGAGAAATCTGAAAATACTGATCACTTAGAGCGTCCTGATCATTTTGGCATTGATACTGCTTTTGATCCTATGCTGGAGTTGAGTGAATACAAAATGCCGTCGACAAATATTCTGATAGAACACAGTACAGGGCAAAATAAAGTTTCGCGCGAGGAATTAGATAAAAACAAGACCCGAATTGTTGAAACACTAGGGCATTATGATATTCGAATAAAAGAAATTAAGGCTACCATCGGTCCAACGGTAACCATGTATGAAATAGTTCCTGCTCCCGGAATTCGCATCAGCAGGATTAAAAACCTAGAAGATGATATTGCACTGAGTCTTGCAGCCTTAGGCATTCGTATCATTGCACCAATTCCCGGCAAGGGCACCATTGGCATCGAGGTTCCCAACGAAAAAGGCGAAATTGTTTCCATGAAATCCATGCTTGAAAGTGATGCTTTCAGAAAAACAAAAGCTGAGCTTCCATTTGCAATGGGTCGCACGATTACCAATGAGCCATTTGTAGCTGATTTAACCAAACTCCCCCACCTTCTTATTGCAGGTGCTACGGGACAGGGTAAATCGGTGGGATTGAATGTGATCATCAGTTCACTTCTTTACAAAAAGCACCCCAGTCAACTTAAGTTTCTATTTATCGATCCTAAAAAGGTGGAGCTGGCTCTTTTTGCTAAAGTAGAAAATCATTTTCTGGCCAAATTTCCTGGAGAAGATGAAGCCATTATCACCGATGTAAATAAAGCAGTATCAGCATTAAGTTCGCTAACTGTTCTTATGGATGCCCGTTATGATTTATTAAAAAATGCGGGAGTAAAAAACCTTATTGAATACAATAGAAAGTTTGTAGATCGTCGTCTCAATCCTGAAAAAGGGCATCATTATATGCCATATATCGTTGTGGTTATTGACGAATTTGCCGATCTTATAATGACTGCAGGAAAAGAAGTGGAACTACCTGTTGCCCGAATTGCTCAGCTTGCACGTGCTGTTGGAATTCATTTAATTGTAGCCACACAACGTCCTTCGGTAGATGTAATTACCGGAAAAATTAAAGCCAATTTCCCTGCGCGAATATCATTTAAGGTCACTTCAAAAGTCGATAGTCGTACTATTTTAGACACCAATGGTGCCGATCAGCTTATTGGACGGGGCGACATGTTATATAATCACGGCTCTGTTATGGAGCGCCTACAATGTGCTTTCATCGACACAGAGGAAATTGAAGCCCTTTGCGATTTTATTGGAGACCAACGCGGTTTTGCCGGAGCTATGGAATTGCCTGAACCTGCAACCGAAAAGAATGAGGCAAACAGTGGCGATGTGGGCAACAGAGATAAATTATTTGATGATGCTGCGCGCTTGGTGGTTCTGTCTCAGCAAGGATCAACTTCTATGCTACAAACAAAACTTACCATAGGCTTTGCCAGAGCACGCAGAATTATTGATCAATTGGAGATGACCGGAATTGTTGGCCCGCCTCAAGGAAGCAAGCCTCGCGACGTACTAATTCACAATTTGCAATCTTTGGAACAGTTTTTGGAAAAAATGGATTAGATTTGCACAAAATTTTTAGTCATGAAAAAATTAAGTTTACTTTTTACCGTCATAATGCTTGCATTTGTTTCTGTTTCACAGGCTCAGGATGCCAAAGCAACAGCGATACTCGATAAGCTCAGCGAAAAAATAAATGCGTTGGAAACCATGAAATTCGAGTTTACATATACCATGCAAAATACAGAGGATAATATCAACGAAAGTAAAAGCGGCAGCATTTACATTAAAGGAGATAAATATCGTTTGTATATAGAAGAGCAACTTGTGATTTGTGATGGCGAAACAGTTTGGACCTATTTCAAAGAAGATAATGAAGTTCAGGTAAATGAAGTGGATCCAGCCAATCAGAATACGCCAAACAAAATGCTGACTTCATATAGCGATAATTACAAAGCAAAATACATTAAGGAGGTGCCAAAAGCAGGTAAAATACTGCAGGTTCTTGACTTAACACCAAATACTACTCAATCCTTTTATAAGGTGCGTCTGGAAATTGACAAAACTAAAAACATGGTTTACAGTTCAACTATTTACGATAAAAATGGCTCAACATTTACCTATGTAGTTACTGAATTTACACCAAACCCTAAAATTTTCAGCAGCCGTTTCACTTTTAATGAAGAAGATTTTCCGGGAGTACTGGTAAACGACATGAGATAATAATTAGACCGGTTTTCCGGTCTTTTTTTTATCTTAGCGAGGTTAAAATAATTCCCTCTTATGAAAAACTTGATTTTCATCTTCTTCATTTTGGCAAGCGTGTCTATTTCCGCTCAAATACTTACTCCTGCAATTGACAGCATTCCTACACAAGACGGGAAGAAGCTTGCAGCAGATATCTATTTGCCCGATACCAGTGGTGGGAAAACCTACCCAACCATATTAATTCATACTCCATATAACAGACTGTTTTATCGTTGGAGTTTACCTTTGGTAGGAACTGATATTGCCAACAGTCCTTTTATATTTGTTATTGTCGACTGGCGCTGCTTCTATGGTTCTGCTGCTGCATGTGCGGGGAGTTATGATCGCGGATTAGATGGCTACGATGCTGTAGAATGGATTTCAGCAATGCCATGGAGCGATGGCCAAGTTGCTACTTGGGGACCATCTGCACTTGGAAAAATTCAGTTTGAAACCGCCAAACACAATCCTCCGCATTTGGTATGCTGTGTTCCATTGGTCGCAGCACCACAAATGATGTATGAAGTTTACTTTCCAGGAGGTTGTGCGCGCGAAGAATATATTGATCAATTGGATGCTTTGGGCTATGGAATGTCACCTATCCTATATGCAAACACACATTATAACCTTCTTTGGGCTTATAGTGAATCCACAACATTCTACCCCGATTCCATTCATGTGCCCATGCTAATGATTGGTGGCTGGTACGATCATAATCCAAACGAGGGAATAGCCATTTTTGAAGGAATGAGATTACAATCTGATATTGCGGTAAGAGATAAACATAAAATACTCATGGGCCCGTGGGTACATGGCGGACATGGTGCTGCTCAGGTTGGAACTTCCTTGCAAGGTCAATTAAGCTATCCTGCTGCTGCCGGTTGGCAAGACTCCCTTACATGGCGATTTTTCGGATATTATCTTCTCGGCGAAGCCAATGGATATGATACTCTAAATACATGGATGTATTTTCAGATGGGCGAAGACAACTGGCATTCTACAAGTCAATGGCCCGAAAGCGGATACAATGATTTTCAACTCTATATGCATGCTTCCGGTTTACTCATGAGTGATCAGGCTCCAAATACAATAGACAGTCTTAGTTTCAATTATAATCCTGCCGATCCTTCTCCTACTGTAGGAGGTCCAACACTCAGAACCGATCAGTTGCAGGGGCCTTATGATCAAACCGATTCGGTAGAAAGCCGCAATGACATTCTTGTCTTTACTACACCAGAATTATCGTTTGATGTTGCTGTGCAAGGTTATCCCAAGTGCATTCTTTACGTGTCTTCCGATCGAAAGGACACCGATTTTGCTGTTCGCCTCACCGATGTATATCCCGATGGGCGTTCCATGCTTTTACTTGATGGAATTCACAGAATGCGTTTCAGAAACGGATATCAAGTATCCGATACCGCCTTTATGCAAACAGGAAATGTCTATCAAGTAGAAATTGAAATGAATCCCACTTCCCACACTTTTGTAGCTGGGCATAAAATACGGGTTGATATTTCATCGGCAAATTATCCCCGTTTCAATGCAAATATGAACGATGGAGGCGAAATGTATGTATCGGGCGATACGCTGATTGCACACAATACCGTATTTTGCAATTCTACTTATCCAAGTCATTTGCTTTTGCCATTAATGTCATACCCTTCTACAATAAGTGAGATGGAAACAGAAAAATTAAATGTTTATCCTAATCCCTTTACTGACGTTTTGAATTTGGAAATTCCCGGAGATTGGCAAGGGCAAAATCTGCGGCTCGAAATATACGGTGAAGACGGCAAACTGGTATATTCCCAGGAATCTCTAACGGGAAATGCAGTACAGGTTTCACCCACTCTGGCATCCGGGCAATATTTAATGATATTGTGGAATGGAGAATTTTCTAAATCCTGCATAATACAGAGATATTAAGAAGAGCTGAGAGTGAGAGTAAAAAGGTGTTAGTTTTAATATCCTCATACCAGACACGCATCACTCATAGCGTGACAAAGGATCAGTCGTTTTGATGAAAAATAAAAACAAGGTTACTTCCCATATCTAAACAAAAAGTCTTTTTCTTCCTTGCTCAGAGAGTTGTATCCGCCTTTTGAGATTTTTTCGAGGATTTCATCAATTTTCGAGGATTGAGCAGCTTTATGGGCGAGATATTCTTCGTCAGATTTTGGTTTTCCTGTTTGCACTTTCATTTTTGGCTTTCTCATTTTGCGATAAGGCGTTTTTATTCTGAAGCTAAATTTCTTCCTCAGGAAAAATCCGAAAGCCAAACCAAAAAGAGCGCCACCCAAATGAGCAATATGACCACCGGCATTACTGCCCGAAATGCTAAAAAGATCAATCAAAACGAAGACCAATGCAAGGTATTTCAATTTCAGCTGTCCAAGAAACATCAGTCTAATTGAAAAATCTGGGGTATAAGCCACAGCAGCAAACAGCACCGACATTACTGCTGCGCTGGCTCCAAGTGCAAGGCTAACTGTCAAAACTGGTTCGAATACTGGAAAAACATTAAAAGCAGCCACATACATCAATGCTCCACTCAATCCCCCAAAAATATAGGCATACAACAATTTACTCGGCTTCAGAAAAGAGGTAAATATAAGTCCGCTGAAATACAGCATAATCATATTAAAGAGGTAGTGAAAAAAGCCTGCATGCACGAACATAGAAGTAAATACTGTCCAAGGTCGCAAAAGAACTTGATTCAAATCGGCAGGAAGAGCCAAATAATAAACCAAACCAGGCAAAGCTTCCGGAAAAGCCGTTTGAATATTATACAGATAGTCATGAATTTTGACCAATGACACCAAAAGCAATACAATGGTATTGATTAGCACCAAACGCGATAATACGCTTTTCCCCAGCAGGAAATTGAAAAGGCGATTTAGTAAACCACCACCACGCTGTCCTCTTTGCTGATGATAGAACATTTACTTATCTCCTTTTATATTTTTTACGCCAGTATAATAACATAACAATTCCAAACAGCATCCCTCCGAGGTGTGCAAAATGCGCTACATTATCACCTGAGCGATTGGAAACACCCATATACAATTCAAGTAATCCATAAATAATTACAAAATATTTGGCTTTAACAGGGATGGCAAAATAGACATAAATCATTTGATTGGGGAAGAGCATTCCAAATGCCAGCAAAATTCCAAACACAGCACCAGATGCACCCACCGTAGGCATATTAATAAGAATATTCAAATTTGCCATTGTGGGATCAATAAAATTCATGCCCGTATTTAGTGCTTCCAATCCATTCTGATAAACCAATCCTACTTGTTCCGGATCTAACTGCGCCTCAACAGCCTGAATTCTAAGATAATACACCAACATTTGAATAACAGCTGCACCTACTCCCGTAACCATATAATATGTAAGGAAACGTTTGCTGCTCATTACATTCTCGAGTAAATTTCCAAACATCCAAAGGGCAAACATATTGAAGAATAAATGCCAGAAACTACCATGCATAAACATGTAGGTTACAAACTGATATACTTTAAAATTGCCAGACGCAAAATAGTGCAACCCAAATAATTCGTAGAGATCTGTACCCGAACGTTGTAATCCAATAGTTGCAAGGAAGAAAATCACATTAACTATTAGGAGATTTTTTACCACCGGAGGCAGAAGTCCAAAACCACCAATTCTATATTGACTCATATTTTCATTCTTTATTTATCAGTATTGCCAAATCTTCGGCAGGAATAATACGGAATATTCGTTTCCCATCGGGAGCAATTTCAGGGTTTGAGCTCATAAAGAGACCTGAAATTAAGCGTTGCATCATATCCTGACTCAAAGAGCGACCTTCGGGAATGCTCAATTTCCTTGCCATTGACAATATGACAGATTTTCTAAAATCCTTACGCAATTTTGCCGAAGACTTAAATTCTTCAAGAATACTCTCCATTAATGAAGGGATGGTATTATTGAGCAAATCAATTCCCTGAGGCAAAGCACTAACGCTAAAAGTTTCGGGTCCCAACTGAGATATTACAAAACCCGACTCATTCAGTTCGTCGCTTATTTCGGCCATGAGTTCCGCATCTGATCGGGCAAGGGTAATACTTTCAGGGAACATCAATTGCTCAGAATTCATTTCACCTTCATTCCCCTTTTGAAAAAGCTCATCAAAAATGAGGCGCTGATGAGCCAAATTCTGATTCACCAGCAATAAACCCGATTTCATTGAACTAACAATATATCGCCCAGAGATTTGGACATATTGTTCGTAGCTTGCTTTCTCAGATTTTCGCTCTTCAGGCAGTAATTCATGTTGAGAATGCTCAATACCATCTTTATAGAAACCCAATTCTTTACCTATCATTGCATCTCGGCTAAATGCATCTACTGGCTGTATTTTATTCTTAAATGGGTTATAATCAGGATTCACCTTAATAGTTGGAACAATAACTTCCCTATGTTTACTTTCCTTAAAGTCGATAATGGTTTCCGACTCAAAATCGATACTTGGCATGGCATGATGAATACCAAGAGAACGCCGTACCGCACTGGCAATAATAGATGATACCATGCGCTCGTCGCGGAATTTAATTTCAGTTTTAGTTGGATGAATATTGATATCAATTTCTGATGGGTCGATGCTTAAAAACAAATAATAACCTGGAAAAGCATCTGGATGAATGAGACCTTCGAATGCATTGCGAATCGAATTATTGATATATGCACTTTTTATAAATCGATCATTGATAAACAGATACTGCTCGCCTCTCGTTCTCTTGGCATATTCGGGTTTTATCACAAATCCATTTAGCTGTAAATCAATAGTTTCCTCCTTTACAGGAATGAGTCTTTGCT
Organism: Bacteroidales bacterium; assembly: GCA_016937255.1. Classification (GTDB taxonomy): domain Bacteria; phylum Bacteroidota; class Bacteroidia; order Bacteroidales; family DTU049; genus BM518. Next base: position 10,896 of record JAFGWG010000104.1, on the reverse strand, counting down.
GATAGGATTTACCAAAAAGAGAAATGATACGTTGCTGAAGGCTTGATGCGCGCGTGCTGATGAGTAGTTTTTTATCATCGTAGAATTCAAAAGCAATTGCAGGGCTAGCTAATGCTGCTCTGTAGAATTCGTCCCAAATATGCCTCATTTCAGCATTATTCGATTTCAGAAACTGCCTTCGGGCGGGGATATTAAAAAATAGGTCTTTAACACTTATTCCAGTACCAACAGGAGTACTGCACATTTCTTGTCCAATAAACTTGGAGCCTTCAATTTCAATTTTCACCCCTGTTTCCTCTTCCTTTCGGCGTGTTTTCATTTCGACCCTTGCTACAGAAGCGATAGACGCCATTGCTTCACCACGAAAACCATAAGAATGTATTGCAAAAAGATCTTCTGCCTTATTTATTTTAGAAGTGGCATGACGTTCAAATGCCATACGTGCATCGTTTACACTCATTCCCAAGCCATCATCAATAACTTGAATCAATGATTTACCGGAATCTGAAACAATGAGTGTAATTTTCTTCGATTCAGCATCCACAGCATTTTCGAGCAATTCTTTCACTACCGACGCGGGTCTTTGCACCACTTCACCGGCAGCAATCTGGTTTGCAACGGAATCAGGAAGCAGACTGATGATATCTGACATCTTACCAATCTATATAAAGAAAATCACCACTAAAAGAAGGATAGCAATAATAAGATACATGGTTATATTGACACTTTTTCGTCGATTTATACGATTCATATCAGTTTGCCAGTACTTATTGGCTTTTTCTTCTTTACCATTTGCCGAATCCGGCTTGTTTTTCTTTCCCGCACGCACCGTTTCTTCCTCATCAGGGTTGTAATAAATTGGCGAATAACCAAATTTCCTGGGCTTGGGAACATGAAACATTTTAAATTTCATCACCATCAATATTAATTCACACAAATATACAATTTTTCATCGAAACTTTCCAAAATTCACCTCATGTGAAGATTGTACTTTTGTCACCCATTAACTGCCAAACTGACACCAGCAGCAAGTATTGTTTCGCGTATAACAATTCAAACTTTTATATTCAGAGAGATAGAAATACCTCAAATTTCTGGCATATTTTTAATACGTCTAAGAGAGAAAAAAAAGAAAAAAAATGAAAGACATCAGTTCATTATCTAATCTTAGAGAACTACTCTCTCTTAACGAGAGAATTTTTGTTTTATTACTTAAAAAAGGAAGCGAAAGCAGTGATTGCGCATATCATCAACTTAAAGAAGCAGCGGAAGCCACAGAAGAAGAGAATGTTTTCTCGGTCGACGTAAGTAGTGTTCGCGACATTCACCCTGCATATAATATCAGCACAGCACCAACACTTTTGGTTTTCAAAAGTGGCGAACTGATCAATAGCTATAAAGGCTGCAATGGCAAAGATTTCTTCAAAGCAGTAATTGAGAGCCAAGCATTTTCAGCTAACTCAGAAGATGGAGAACGCCAGCCAATGGTAGAAGTTTATAGCACGCCTACATGTACTTGGTGTACAAAACTAAAATCGTATTTGAATAAAAATCATATTCGCTATTCCGATATCAATATTGCTGCGGATCCAAATATTGCAGAAGATTTGGTTCGCCAAACGGGTCAACAAGGAGTTCCTCAGACCAATATTGGAGGTGAATGGATTGTTGGATTCGACAAAAAGCGAATCGACCAATTATTGAATATTAACGCATAAAAATAAAAACACGATGAAAGAACTTCAACCTGTAAATCAGCAAGTTATACTTGACATTTCAGAAGAAAACAAGGAGCAGAAAACTGCGAGTGGCATTATCATTCCCGATAGTGCAAAAGAAAAACCCATGCATGCAAAAGTTATTGCCATCAGCAATATTGATAATGCTGAAATTATGACCGGAGATACTGTAGTATATAAGAAATACGGAGGAACAGAAGTTGAATTTGAAGGAAAAAAGTATTTAATTCTCCCCTATGCTGAAATTTTAGCTAAGATTGTTGAAACAGAGAGTATTTAGAGAAAATGTTTATGAGATTGTATCAAACCCAATACAGCCTCTTTTATTCAATCTCTATAGGATAAGAATTCGAGATATAAACAGCCTCTATTGATCCTCCCAAGTGGGTAGCCTCATCAAGATTTTGCTTATAAGATCTTTCAAAACTAAGATTGATCAACCCCATTTTTGTCTTTTTCCAATCTTCGGGCTTAATTTGAATGCTGGTTGCACCCATCAGATCTATACTTACACTTGTGGTGAAAGTAGAATCTTTCAAATTACAAGTAAGTACCTCTCCCTCCCGAAGCGGTTGACCGGCCCACGAGATTGTGAGCGATTTGTTAGAATTAAATTGAGCAGGAACATCTTGAGGTTCAGCAGGCATCAATTCAATTTCGTTGGTATAGACATTCTTTTCAGTATCAGTGAATACAAAACTATGCTTACTTTGCAAGCTTGCTTTCTCAGATTTCTCATAATACGCACCCATAAAATAGTTTTGCTGTTGTTGCATTTCTGTTCCATTCCAGGTTACATTTGAACCCGCTGTAAGTCGAAGTGTAGTTCCCGAAGAACCACCAAAGCGAAAAGAGGAAAACCCTGTAACACTCTGATCAGATGCATCTACCGTAACACGATAGGTTTGATAAATCTCTTCTTGTGACACTTTATCGCTATCGGCCACTTCGTTGGAAACACATGCTGAAAATAACAGTGCAAAGGCTGCTATTAACAAACCAATAAACAAATTTTTCATCTTCATGTTTTAACAATTTGATGTTAAAAATAAAGTATTTATACCTATAAAACAAATTTTTATTATATTAGTTTTGATGATTAAACCATCAAAACCATGAAAAAGATCTTATTTTTTACCATTTTCGTAGCAATTGGTCTGAGTGCATTTTCACAATTCAGTTCTTCTTTCAAGAAGAAATATGAAATTGCCGACAGCTATATTTACGATGACAACTTCATAGACGCATTGCCTTTATTCCTTGAACTGGAGTCACTGGCACCCAATAATCCAAATATACAGTTTCATATTGGATTGTGTTATTTGAATACTATAAATGACAAAGCCAAGGCTATCCCATATTTGGAAAAAGCGTCTCAATCCATTTCTGTGGATTATTACGGTGATTTCAAAGAAACAACAGCACCGGTTTTTACTTTTTATTATCTAGGAAAAGCATATCATCTTCAGAATGAGTTTGATCAAGCAATAGATAATTACAATAAGTTCAAATACTACCTTACTGGAGATGACACCAAACTGATGAAAGATGTTGCCCGGCAGATAGAAATGGCTTATAATGGTAAGAAACTCGTTTCTTTCCCCATTACCATCAGAAAGCAGAATCTTGGCGATGTCATTAACTCACCTTATCCTGATTATGCCCCTGTTATGGCTCCCGATCTTTCTTACTTTATATTTACCAGTCGTAGAGAAGGCAGCACCGGTGGCGAAAAAGATCAAAAGGGAAAATATTTCGAAGACATTTATATTGCAGATCATAATAAAGCAAGCAATACTTTCTCAAACCTACGTCCATTGCCTGGAAGCGTAAACACAAAAGGTCATGAAGCCAGCATCAGTGTTAGCTGGGATGGGCAATTCCTCTTTATATATAAAGACGATGACGGCGACGGCAATATTTACATGAGTCGTTTTGTAGATGGCGCATGGACGAGTGCCGAGAAAATGCCTGAAGAAATCAATTCAAAAAACTATGAAAACCATTCATGCTTAAGCCCCGACGGTGAAAAATTGTATTTCCTTTCCGATCGTCCTGGCGGCTTTGGTGGCAAGGATATTTGGCTTTGCAAAAAAATTGGCAGCAATAAATGGAGTAAAGCTGAAAACCTTGGCCCAAAAATCAATACCGAATATGATGAAGAATCTCCTGTTTTACTATCTGACGGGAAAACATTGTATTTCAGTTCAAAAGGTCACGAAAGCATGGGAGGTTTTGATATTTTCTATGCCATTTTCGAAGACGGTGACTGGTCTCATCCTCAAAACATAGGTTATCCCCTCAACACCTCTGACGATGATATTTTCTTTGTTCCTACGCTCGACGGTAGAGAAGCATATTATTCTTCTATTACCAACGAAGGAACTGGAGAAATGGACATTTATCGGATTCTCATTACCAGCGACCTTGAACAATTGGCTGTTCTAAACGGAGAAGTTAAAGACACCATTAAAGGCGAAGGTATATTATCCAAAATTTCTGTGTACGATTTTGAAACTGGCGACTTGTATTCACAGGCCAGTACCGACGAAACAGGATATTACTCAATGACATTGGAAGCCGGCAGAAAATACAAACTTATTGTAACAACTGACGCAGGCTATACAATTGAAGATATTCTTTCCGTTCCCATAAAAGGAGAAGAAAGTCTTACTTTCAATAAACCCTATTATTTCACTCAAAGTCTTATTGCTACAGCCGGTGACACGCTGGTTAACCGCATTAATGTTGGGCAGAGAATGGGCGACCGTTTTGTACTCAGAAATGTATATTTTGACTTCGACAAATCAACTCTCCGTCCTGAGTCTAAAGATGAGCTTGATCGCCTTGTAGCATTACTCAATGCTCTACCGGAAATTAAAATTGAATTGTCGGGACATACCGATAATAAAGGTTCTGCTTCATATAATAAGCAACTTTCTAAAGACAGGGCAGAATCTGTGGTTAATTACCTGATTGCTGCTGGAATTAGTGAAAGCAGACTTACTTATGTAGGCTATGGATTTGAACAGCCTATTGCCACAAATGAAACCGATGCAGGACGCCAGCTTAACCGTCGTGTGGAATTCCGCATTACCAGCACCGATGCAAATGTTACTTTTGATGCCGACAGCAATTTGATTGTAGTGAACCCTGACAATAACAATGTTGACCCAAAATACAATGATGTTGTTGTCGATTACAAATCAAAATGGCATATTATTGGTGGAAGTTTTACTTTTTATAAAAATGCTGAGAAATTTAAAGAAGAACTCATTCGTAATGGATATTCTCAAGCTGAAATTATTGGTCAAAACAGCACAGGTTCATACCGTGTAGCCTATGCCAGCTACGAAGAAAAAGATCTGGCCATGAAGGAAATGCACAAACTAAAAGGAAAAACCGGAAGAGATGACCTCTGGTTGCTGCAGAAATAAGAATTAGCTTAATTCAAAATACCGGAAAGCATATCAAATTTGATATGCTTTCTTTTTTTTACATTTTCTTCACACATAGCCAACTATTTCGTATATTTGAATGTCTTTACCACAAGAGTCCTATACAAAATGAAAGAAATACCAGCATGAAAGCATTATTTATAGTTTTAATTAGCGTATTCATCATTAGCTTAAATTTGAACGCACAAAAAAGCACTTACCACGCTTTTCCTGATTCTGCAACGTGGAGAGTAGATCATTACCTACATAACCCTTTCCAAATGTTCTATAATGGCAAATTCTATTTTCATTATTACTTCAGTGGAGATACTATTATTAACACTACTGAATACAAAAAATTATTCAAATCTTATAGCTACTTTCAAAACCTAGGATATCACCCAAGCTTAACGCCACCAACATCTCAGCCAATAAAATATATGGGGGCTCTAAGAGAGGATTCCTTAAACAATAAAGTATATTTTATGTTTGCTGGACAAACGTCCGACACTTTACTATATGATTATAACCTTGAAGTTGGAGACACTTTAATGGGAATCCCAGGTCGGTATTATATGTACTGGTATCCTATAGTTGTTTCTTCTATTGACTCTGTTTTAATACAAGGAGAATATCATACCAGATGGAATTTTGACACTTGCGACAACTACACTCCATTTATCATTGAAGGCATTGGAAGCAGCTCAGGTTTAATTGAAGAGATTTGCACCTATGCGATTGATTTCACAAGCCGATATCTTGTATGTATGAAAAATGGAGACTCTACATTATTTACACACCCAACCTACTCATCAATGTTTGGGTGCAGTCCTATAATCGAAAGTATTGAAGACCATTCTACTCAGAACAGCTTTAAGTACTATCCAAATCCATTTACAAATGACTTGCATATTGAAACAAATTATTGGCTTGATAATGCAAAACTAATACTGTATGATGTGTCGGGTAAAGAAGTTTTGACAATGACAAATCTTTCCGGTCAAGACATCACAATCCCGCGTGGAGACATACCAAACGGAATATATTTCATACAAATTACTCAGAATAATATCATTCTGGACTCGGAGAAAGTGATAATTACAGATTAAAAACGGATCAATCCGTTATAAAACTTGAGAGCATACTGATCAGACATTCGAGAGATGTAGATTAGTATGCTTTCTGTTTTATGGAAATCATTTTTGAGATCGTAAATCGGGTTTCTTGCATATTTATTATCCTTATCAAAATACTCGAGCCATTTGTGATATGAACGTTCAAAAAAACTTCTGTAATCTTCTCCCTGCTGAATGCGATCAAAGCCTTTCATCAAATAATTGAAAATGCTATTCAGAACCAAATATACATAAGCATTAAAGCGGTTTATTCTTTCATGACGATAAATATGCTCGTAATTAAACGCTTTAATATCTTTCATGAGCTCAAACTGTTTGGTATCAAATCGCAATCCTTCTTCCGGATTACTGGCTTCACACAAATTGATAATAAAATTGTGCATTATTGTGGTTGTGAGCACAGCTTCTACTGTATTAGGATATCGAGAAGTCACAATTGCATTTAGTTCTTTCATCTGATCATAAGAGAGAATACGTAAACGTAATGCATCTTCAATATCACGACCCAGATAGGCAATTTTATCCGCAATTTTAACCACACAACCTTCCCAGGTATAAGGCTGATATTGATTTGGTCTTTGAATTTCCTTCAAATCTATAGCCTCATCGCGCGGACGCAAAGCTGCTTCATCTACTTCACCGCAGTGAGAGATAATGCCATCGCGAACCGCATACGTAAGATTAAGTAATTGCTGTTTTCCCTCCAAATCTGGCAAAGTTTCAATCTCATCGACCATACGAAGGCTGTTTTGCTCATGCCAGAAAGTCGTACCAAGATGCTCTTTGGTGAGTTTATTAATCACTTTCTCACCCTCATGACCAAATGGAGCATGTCCCAAATCATGCCCCAAAGCCATTGCAGTTCCAAGTTCAGCATTCAGTCCAAGTGTTTCGCAAATGGTGCGCGTAACAGCTTCTACATGAATTACATGCTCAATTCGAGTACAGATATGATCATTTTCCGTGGCATAAAAAACCTGCGTTTTGTGTTTCATACGTCGAAAAGCAGTACTATGGAGAATGCGATTATAATCGCGGGAAAATTCAGAGCGAATATCATCCGTTTTTTTATACATATCTGCTCGGCGCTCAATGCCCTTATCATATTTTGGATGACCTTCCATTAAAGCCTCGACTGCAAACACTTTATTCTTCATACCTTGATTTTTTGTAAAGATATAAAGGATTTAAACAATCATTGAAATAAGGAAACAAAAAAAGAGAGAAGCAAATGCTCCTCTCTTATGGTCACAAAGGGCTAAAAAGTGACCGTTTTGTATAAAATTTCAGTAGTTATTGTAATTCACTTCCCAGTAGTTGCCTGTATTTCCAAAATTTTCAATGGTATTGAGCATGGTGGCGTGATTATTCATCATCATGTCATTCATAATACCAAAAGTTGCCTGATTTGCGTTCATATTGCTGCGTTGCTGCTGAAGATACGCCTGTTTTTCTTCTTTAGTATCAACACCTGCAGGCCATTCGGGTTCATAGGTTGCATTTGCTGCTGCCTGATTGTACCCTTGAACAAACGGATCATTTGGATCTGAATAATTCTGATACTGATATGCCTGTTGATTCATCATTTCGTTTTGCCATGCTGCTTTTTGCACATCGGTCATTTGATTATACGAAGCCAGCATATAAGCCGCAACTACACCCATTACACACATTCCCTGACGGTCGGCAAGGCTTGCAGAATAGAATTGCTGGGTTAAAGCTTCGCGCAATTGCAGAATTTCCTCATCGGAATAGTCATATACAATGCCGGTAGCCTGTGCATTGAGCTGCAACATTACCAAATATCCCATAAAATCCTGTTCTGTAAATGTGAGCATATTTTCCGGATCAATTGCAAGAGCCGGCGCATATTTCATTATCATTTGAATAATAAACGGGTACTCTTCCATTTGCGAAGCCAAAACATAAAACTGACTTAGAAAAGCAGACCTTACTAATGCTATCTGAGAAGGATCGGTAAGCAGATATACTTGTTGCATTTGGTTATTAATATTTGCAACATCCTGCAAATAATTAACAGGATTAACGGAAAATCCTGCAATACTTTCCTGCTTTCCTACAGCAAGTTCTTCAGGACTTATCGGAGCGCCTAAAACGAATTCCAAAAACTGTAATTCCTGTTGAAAATGACCTTCAGTATAATTATATCCGTTTTGAGATACCAGAACTTTTGTTGAGTTTATATCGTACTGTGCATTTGCAAATGATGCAAACAAACAAATTATTAGCACGATAAGAGGTTTCATTTTTGTTTTCATATTTTTCGAGTTAAAATTTGTATTTGATTTTACTGGTTATTCGGCTCACTATTTTTCATTTCAAGATTTTCGACACGAATGATCAGATTTTCAATTATTTGCTGTTGTTTTTCATAATAGCCTGTTGTTCCTGAGTGGCTTTTACCAATGGCACAACAAATTCGGCGTAGCGTAAACCGTATAATCCCCCATTTACCACATTGTTTTTATCAATACCACTAAAGTCGTAACCCACCTCAATAGCCGCTTTCTCTACGTCTTGTGCCAGAAAGCCCGAAAACTTTGTTTTCTCTATAGCATATTTTTCAGCACAGTCGCTGCTGTCTACTACGCCCATAAGCTCGTCTTGTTTATCTTTATCAAAATAGTAGGTAACCGGGCGCAATTTCATAATAAAATCTAACCCTACAACATCTTCTTGCACATTCGACTTAATGCGAGCATCGCTTAGGGCTGTCCAGCTTACCTGACCTCCAATACTGGATATACTGCTATTGCCTATACGAACCTGATTATTAGCGTTATTATTCACATTATAACCCAAAGCAACTGTATTTGAATAATTGCCAAAAAAATTTGCATAAAAACCAATTGCAGTATTATAGCTCCCAGAGCTATTACTAAACATAGATCCATACCCTGCAGCCACATTATAGCTACCAGAATCATTATATAACAACGATAAGCTACCCGATGACGTATTATAAGAGCCGGAACAATTATTTCGTAACGATTGATAACCAATTACAGTATTATGTGAGCCTATTGAATTATTTAGCCCCGATTCATAACCAATAGCAGTATTAAAATTCCCTGTATTATTAGCAGCAATTGTACTTCCCTGTAAGGAAAAAGCACCTACAGCAGTATTATAGTTAATAAAAGTTGCGCTTAAATCATTCGTATAATGCATAGAATAATAACCTATAGCTGTTCCAAAACTACCTGCCCTATTGCTTTTCATAGTACCGAATCCGATTGCTGTGTTTTGGTATCCACTTATATTTGAAAACAAAGCATAATAACCCATAGCTGTATTTTGTGAACCCGTTGTATTTGAATATAGTGCAGCATAACCACAAGCAGTATTCCACGATCCACTTATATTTGAATACACTGAATAAGAACCACTAGCGCAGTTTCCAGTCCCCGTGGTATTTAATCGAAGTGCACCGCTACCAAAAGCAGTATTAATAAAGCCATCAGTATTATTTTGCAACGAAAGATAACCGCATGCTGTATTTTCATCACCAGTTGTATTATTACGACCCGAGCCTGAGCCGACAAAAACATTTCTGTTATCTGAGCCATTGTCGCTCAAGCCGGCTTCATATCCTAAAAAGACTGAATTATCACCAAGAACACCTACATGACCGGCCCTTACATTATTAACTCTAAAATTGAGAGGTTGATTGTCGGTTGTACCAATAAAATGAGTGGCTGAGCTGACACCTGAATTTCCATTGATCAACCAAGCCCGACCGTTAATGTTCATATCGTTCATTAATAAAGTCCAATTAGGCATAGCTGGAGTACCGGTATTGTAATAATAACCTGCCGGGGCTAACCCCGCCGTTCCATCGCAATACACCAACAAGCTTATCGCAGGCAGTGAAATAGTACTAGCATCGCTTGAACTCGCAAGTGCCACCCGGGGAATGAGCAAACCTTTATCCGAAAACTGAATATCCAATCCAGCAGAAACGTCGGGGGTGAAAGGTGTTGAGCTAATGCCTACATTTTGACCGGAGAGTACAAAATTAAAGCCCAATACGAATACTAAAAAAACTATTCTTTTCATTGCTTTAAATTATGATTATTCCGTGCTCAACTGCGACTGGAGTTCAACAATCATTATTCTAAGCGCCTCAATATCTCTTTTTTGCTGCTCCAAATCATATGTCAATTGAAGTATTTCATTTTCCTGCACATCAATTTTACTGTTCAGATTTTCAATAATAATTTGTTGTTCTTGAGTAGCCTGCACTAATGGGACAACAAACTCGGCGTAGCGTAATCCGTAGTGACTGGTTTCATTTTTCGGAGCATCCACGCCATGGAAATCATAGCCAACTTCTAAAGCGGCTTTTTCTACTTCTTGTGCAATGAAGCCACTCTGTATTTCAGATGCTTTTAGTTTTTCACTTTCAAATAAGCGCATAGAGTCGGGTGTGCTATTAAATTCTGCAATGGCGTCCATGTCTAAATTATAAGTTACGGGGCGCAGTTTCATAATAAAATCAATACCGACTACATTTTCTTGGACATTGGTTTTAAAACGCCTGTCACTTACGTTGGTCCAGTT
>JAFGWG010000103.1 GCA_016937255.1 Bacteroidales bacterium | reverse complement strand
TATTTCATTTCACTCATACTATTGGTTGTTTGGTTTAATATACACTTCATGACGCTGGCGCGTCATTTTGTGCCACGAATGCTGTAAAAAACAAATGCTTGTAGTGTTCGTGAATAACGCCTTGGCGTTATCATTCGATGTAATTAAGGAATGAAAACTATTCGTGTAAATATGCGTATCCCGATTGCAATCGGGACGTGGTTTATAAAACAAAAAACTTGCTTAGTGGCATAATTGCGGAGAATCAATACTGATTTTTAAAGAAAGGTACATTGTCTAAACTTGATAAAAAGAAACACCTACGCAAATCAATAATTAAGTAATATACGAATATATTTGCTAAGAAGTCAAGTCTTTATAGTGAAAATAAATTATTAAGCTCACCCGTTGTGCGGTTTAAAATGCTCAATTCACTATTATAAATTATTGACATTTAACACGTTGTTGTTTTGTCACAAAATTTGAGCATTTTTATGAACACCATTTTGCGTTCAAATTTTTCGCCAAAACGTAATTGTGTATGAATAATAGCTCCGCTCATACGGGGCTAATATTATTTGACTTTTTCGGAGGCGGTATTGGAATATAGAAGTACAGAAAAATCAGAAGAGAAAGACTGCAACTTTTAGAGTTAAAAAATCAAGTTGATTTCTTCTTTCCGGAGGCAAATTCCATTGCGGCAATAGTTAGTAATCCTGCTACCATTAATGCTATGGCAATCCATGTAACAGAGTTTGCAATATCGGGCATATAGAAGTCGTAACCTGAAACTTTTACTTCTTCGGCAATTACTTTTCCAAGGCCATTAACAAAAGCACCGTTTTCGTTAGTTGTAATCAAGTTGCCTCCAAGATTAAAAGAGTGTTTCCATGGCCAAAGAATTGCGAGTGAGCCGAGAATAAATCCGGTGAGAAGTGACAATGTTTGATCCTTAAACTTCTTAAACAACCAAGCCAATACATGTGAAAAAGCAAGGAGTCCGACTACTGCACCAATAACAATAGGAAGGAGAATATGAAGATTCATTTCAGTAACAGCATCGATCATAACCAAGCGATAGTTTCCCAGTAAAATAAGAATAAATGAGCCTGACAACCCAGGAAGAATCATACTGCATACCGCTATTGCCCCACAAATAATTAAATACCAGATGGCATCGTTTTCTGTTGCTGGCTTTACGAATGCAATGGAAGCCGCAATAGCTGCTCCAACCACAAAACTAAAAATGCTGGCGAAATTCTTTTTCTTTACTGATTTACCCACATAATAAACCGAAGCCAGAATAAGACCAAAAAAGAATGCCCAGACGAAAATTGGATAATAGGCGAAAAGGTATTTTAGTAAATATGCAAGACTGATAATGCTTATACCCACACCAAGAAAAACGGTTATCAGAAAAGCAAGATCGATATGCTTCGCAAATTCCTTAAACTTTCCGGTAAATAAAAGTTTAAGTGCTTTCAGGTTCATGGATTTGAGCGCATTTATCAGACGCTCGAAAATTCCGGTAAGCAAAGCGATGGTTCCACCCGATACACCGGGAATTACGTTGGCCGCGCCGATGCCGGCTCCTTTAAGAAAATTCCAAAGATAGGTCACAATAAAAAGTTTTTGCAAATATATGGATAAGTATAAAGGTGAGAGAAAAATATGGGGAAATGGTTGATTGGTTATTGGGTATCAGTCTTCCATTTCCCAAATTACCAAATCTATATTCCCAAAATGATTTACCTCAAACTAAGCCATTGTTTTGAAATGCGACGGATCGGAATCAGAGAAACAAAAAATGAGATTCCAATTACGGTTAGTGAAATATACAATAAATCGAACCAAACAATTTTTACTGGATAAGCAGTGAATGCCAAGCTACCTGTATTCATGGTTAATAATGAAAATTTAAGCTGTGCCCAGGTGATGGCAAGCCCGATAATAAGTCCAAGTAATAATCCGGCAAAACCAATGAGTATGCCCTGCATTAGAAAAATTCGTCGAATATCTATTACTCTTGCTCCCATTGCATGAAGTGCTGCAAGATTTTTTCTCTTGTCGAGAATTACAAGCGTTAAAGTTGAAATCAGATTGAATGAAGTAATTAGAATTATGAAAGCCAGAATGACAAAAACAATGAGTTTTTCACTTTTCATGATTTTATATAAAGCCTCTTCCTGTTCGTAACGATTTTTCACAATAAAATCATTGCCCAGAAGATTTTGAAGTTCATTTTCAAGAGCATCGATATCTGTGTCTGGGGTAGTATAAATTTCCAAAGAGGTTGCACGACCCTCATAATCAAACAATTGCGCACAGAGGTCGTAAGACACTAATACATAATTATCGTCGAACTCTTGCTGCACGCTAAAATAGCCTTTGGGCATAGCGTTCATAACTACAAACGAAGACCCAAGATCTGATGAAGCTTTTGATGTCCGCTTTGGAGCATAAAAAGTCATTACCGTGCTCTGATCGCATAATACCATTCCCATATCATAAAAAACGCCTGCTCCGGGAATGGCAAAATAAATGCTGTCTCTTTGCAACTTAAAACGCCCATCAATTAGAAGGGTATCAAATCGTTCTTCATAACCGCGATCGGGCATTACCCCTTTCAGTTTCACCACCTTTTGCCGGTCGGAATAACGAAGCAGCGCTATTTCTTCAATTACTGCGCTCCAATTCTCCACCCCTTCCAAATCCTCTATTTCATTGGTATTGATATTATTAAGTTCAAAATATTTGCCGTTTACAGGTTCAATTTTGAAATCGGTGTGAAAGGCATTATACATGCCATCCACCATGTTTTCCAATCCATTAAAAGCCGAAAGAACAAGCACCAGAGCCATGGTTCCAACTGCTATTCCCCAAAAAGAAATTCCCGAAATAATATTAATGATACTGAAAGATTTTTTAGATCTCCAGTACTTCAATGCTACCCGGAAAAAGAAAAAAAGTCTTTTCAAAATTAGCTTTTTAGAGCATTGTCAATATTTTCAATATAGTCGAGACTGTCGTCTATAAAAAACTTCAATTCCGGAATTACACGCACTTGTTTGCCAATTTTAAAACCAAGATGCTTGCGTATTTCTGAACTGTATATTTCAATATCTTCAAAGATTGAGCTTTTGTCTTTTACGGCAAAAATACTCACATATACCCTGGCAATACTTAAATCTGGACTCACTCGAACACGAGTTACCGTAATCATGGCATTGCGGAATAAATCTCTAAGTTCCTTAATGAAAATCCCTGCAATTTCTTTCTGAATAAGACGGGATATTTTTTGCTGTCGAATACTTTCCATAGTGCAAAAATAGGGAAATTATCTCCTATTAATGTTTAATGTAAATAATGAAAGGATATTTTACTTAAAGAAAATCAAATTTTTAGTTGATATTGGAGAGAATTGGGTTTCTATTATTTCTCGCAAAGCCGCAAAGACGCATAAGGAGAACTTTTGTCAGAGTTATTCGGTTCAGGCAGTGTAATTGAGGTTTGAATTGTCGACAATGGTTTTGCTTAATCGACGTTTCCATGCCCACATTTTTGCGTGCAATATCTTAAT
>JAFGWG010000102.1 GCA_016937255.1 Bacteroidales bacterium | reverse complement strand
TTTGTGCGGATGAAGGGACTCGAACCCCCACGCCTCTCGGCACTAGATCCTAAGTCTAGCGCGGCTACCAATTACGCCACATCCGCGAATCCGATTGCAAAATTAGTATTTTTTCTTGTTATAGCAATATATTTAAATTTTGGGATGGGAAAATGTATAAAAAAATGAAAAAATTTAGGCATTTTCTATCTTATTCCTGCATTCAAATTTATGAAAAATATTAATACGAAACATGTCAGACACCTGCAATGATGAACAGAAAATGGTTGTCTGACAGTTAAGAACCATTGGCTTTGTGCTTTGCAGATGCACTCAGATCCCCCTGCAGTGGATACAGAGATATCTGCAGGGTCTAGGCTTCAACATTCCAACGTCCGTGAGCGTTGCATGTTGAAAATTGGCGAAACGGACATGAAATCGTTGAAGCCAACAACATTGCCCTGCGACGGTTCCACGTCCACATCACAAGCTTACCTTCCACTCCCTCAATTCTTTCAAACTCTTTTCCAGCGTCATATTGCTGCCGAAATTATGTAAAATGAGTTTTGCCGGTATATTTTCTTCGAAACTTTGGGCTGAGAAATACCCGCCTCCGCTTTTTACGGCCAGATCCACATTTGGTATATATTCCATATTCTGTGGATTATTGCTGTCGTTCCAGATTAGAATACGAATATCTTTGATTTGACTAAACTGCCCTTTTGTGAAGATTTGGTTTTCTTTATATTTAGATCCTACTATCCTGAATATAAGTCCGTTTCGTTCTTTGTACTTGCTAATTCTCGATGAAACAAAATTTGAAGGAATATAGGTGGTGTTTTCCGGCATAAAAGCATAAAAATTCCGGCCTTCTTTGTACAATGCAATGTGCCGGTCTCCATCTTTGATCAGCAAAAAGAATTCTTCATTCAGATTTTGTCTTTTTTCAATATTTTGCATCATGGCAAAAAGTGCTACGAAAGCCAATGCCGGATACAGAGCCCTTATTTTCTTCTTAATGAGCATAATCGCTATCGCAATTATTATTCCTGCTAGTAATAATGCAGCTATTGGATGAATGTAAATATTGCTGATGAGTGCACCGGGCAATGATTCTACAGCTTGCACTATCCCATTCATGATACGGGCAAGCCAGATCATAATCCACGAAACACCATCGCCCAGCCAGGGAATAAAGCTGAAAGCTACTGTTGCAATTCCTGCATAAATTACCACGCCCGAAAGCGGCACCACTAGAATATTGGTGATAAGAAAATACAAGGGAAACTGCCCAAAATAATATAGTGTAAAGGGCAAGGTCGCTAGTTGTGCAGCAATACTCATCGCCATAAGTTGCCAAATCTTGTCTGCAAATTTCCAACGGACATAAATTGCTTTATAAATGGGATTATAGAGTAATAGAATACCTGCAAGCGCTGCAAAACTTAACTGAAATCCGATTTCAAAAAGCATAAATGGATTAAAGAGTAAAAGTAAAAATGCTGCAGCTGCAAGGCTATTAAAAGGATTGATTTTTCGTCCAAGCGCTTCACCAATTACAATAAAACTGAGCATTACGGCTGCGCGTAAAACGGAAGCAGATAGTCCTGTAATAAATGCAAATAACCAGATTGAAAGCAAAATGAATATGGCTTTAATCCAGAGTTTCTTTTTCATCCCGGGAAAGAGTCCGAAAATAAATATCAATAAGACATATATTACGCCCACATGCAATCCTGAAACCGACATTATATGCATTGCTCCAGCTCCACTGTAGGCTTTCAGCATGTCGGCACTCAGATCGGCTCGATATCCGGCCAGCATGGCTGCCAGCACTGCATATTCATCGCCTGCTCCAAGTTCTTCTTTCAAAATGGAAAGCAAATTACGTCTGAGTTTCAGCGAGAAGTTGATAATGGGATTTCCCTGACCTTCATCGATAATACTCCAATATGTGGAGCGAACAAAACTCTGGTAGTAGATATTTTTGTTGGCCAGATATTCATTATACTTAAAATCGCTATTGAAAAGCGGTTTTTGAATGGGTTGAACATAACTGTTTAAAACCAGAGTATTGCCATATTCTGGAATTTGGGTGCTGTCTGTGGCCTCGAGATAGAGTAGAATTTTTCCTTCGGCATTTTCCCAGTTCCCATTTTGATTTTGCACGGATAAAACGTGGCAGCTTGTTTTAATATATGTATTGCCGGGTTCGGGCTCATTCATTATTTGCACCAGCAGTTTCTGCGATCCGTTTTGAATATCCTTTTTGCCAATATAATCGGGCGCATTTCTTATATCGTGTTTCTGAGAAATGAGTAATCCTATGCTAAGAAAAGCGAAGAAGAATACGACTCCAAACAAAGGCATATTGCTGAAACTTACTAGTTTCTTACTTTGAAAGATGGAAAATGCAGTAAAAATGAGTGCAAAAATGAGAATTATAATATTGAGGTTGAAAACATTAAGGGGTAAATTGAAATTGTACAGCAGAATTCCCACTGTAAATGGAATAATAATCCTCAGAAATGGCGCCCGGCTCCAGATGCTCATGGCTGATGGCTTTAATTTATATTAAGTTCATCAAGTTGAATAATTTCGATACCTGAATAATAGAATTTCAAAATATAGTCGTAGGAATATCCGATTTTAGCCATTTTTATAGCTCCCTCCTGGCTCATGCCGACCCCATGCCCAAAGCCTCGCCCGGTGAAAGTAACAATATCGCCTTCTGTACTGATATTAAAAAAAGTTGAGCGTAGGTGCAAATCTTGCCTGATTCTTTTAAGACTAATGCCGTTGGTAAGCCAAACTTTGCGATAAGGTTGTGAAAAAGAAAGAACTTTTTTCTGTTCCAGTAGATCGTCGATTGGATAATTATATGTTCGGTTTAGATAATCGAGCCATTCCTGTTTTTTCATGCTTTGAGTCCAAGAATAGCTGCGTTGGCCAATGCTAAAGGAGTCGATTTTCGATCGAAGATAGGGCAGAGCCTTACTCCAAACGTCTTCAGAATTTGCGGTTTGTCCACCCGAGTTGGAATGAAAAACGGCAGAAATGAGTTCTCCTTCCGAGTCAATCATCACTTGTCCGGCAGTTTTACTGGTGGCAATCATAATATCTGTTCTCGAACATCGTCCTTGATATACTTGGCAATGTGTTTGATCGCAAAGGTGGAAGCCTTCTTCCTCATGTTTATTCATGTTTTTTAGGGCAAAGGTGCGGGTGGAAACAGCCTGAACCTTAAAAAATTCTTCGTTATTACCAATACCTGCTTCAGCTTCAATTACCCCGGCTACATAATGCTCAAGTTGAACATTATTGATGATTTTTAGACTGCTATTGCTTTCGATTTCAATAATCATATCATCATCGTAAACTCTCGAATGTATTGCAGGCCGAATGGGGGTTAATTCTAAAATGTTGAGAAATCCGGCAGAGCGCAACTCAACTTTTTCTTCAATGCCAAGGGTGTCGCCATTTTTAGTGAGTAGCATAAGTTTCCCGAAGCTGCGAATTTGGAGAACTTCGTTTTTTTGAAGAATTCCGAGCACTTTCCCGCTGGTGTCAACGACTTCGTATTTCCCAGAAAAAACTTCAAAATCTATGTCTCTGATTTGAGAATTGCTGAAAATATGTATCAGTAGTTTTGTTTCAGCTTTGGAGAAGTTGAAAGCAAGTAAAAGAGATATTATAGTCAGCACATATTTCATGCTGCAAATATATTAATTTGTCAAATCTTCGATGATCTTTGTCGCAACTCTTTCAGATGCACCTTCACCACCAAGTTTTTCATGAATCATGCCGTAATTTTTCATTAGTTTATCATGTTCCGGACTCTCGCGAAGTAGAAGATCCATCTCTTGGTGCATGTTTTTGATGTTTAAGTCGTGCTGAATAAGTTCTTTTACTACAGGAGCATCAGCGATGAGGTTCACCAGAGAAATATACTTGACTTTAATGAGCCTTTTGGCAATTTGATATGAAATAGGGGAGGCTTTATAGCAAACCACCTCGGGAACAGAGAATAGTGCTGTTTCTAAGGTAGCGGTTCCACTCGTTACATAAGCAGCATTTGCTTGATTTAGTAATCTGTAGCTTTTGTCGTAGACTATGGAAATATGATCTTGTAGGAAATCTTGATATAAATCTTTTACTGTGCTGAGCCCACCAATAATTATTTTATGTGTGTCGGCATATTTTTTAGATGCTTCCACCATCAACGGCAGCATCTTCTTTAATTCTTGTTTTCTACTTCCGGGAAGTAAAGCCAGTATCGGTTTTCCATCACTAAAATCTTCGCTTTCTGTTTCTGTTTTAAAGTTTGCAATAGCATCAAGAAGCGGGTGTCCAACAAATTCGGCGTCCACTCCATATTTTTGATAAAAGTCTTTTTCGAAAGGAAGAATAACGAAAACTTTTTTTACATCGCGGCGAATTTTCTTTACTCTGTTTCTTTTCCATGCCCATATTTGTGGAGAAATATAATAGTACACAGGAATTCCTTTCTCTTTTGCCCAAGCAGCAATGCGCATATTAAAGCCAGGATAATCGATCAGAATTATTGCATCGGGTTTGAAATCTTCAATTTCTTGCTTGCATTGTTTAATATTGCGCATAATGGTTTTGAGATTCATTAAAACCTCTATGAATCCCATAAATGCAAGATCTTTAATGTGTTTTTTGATTTGAACACCGCTGTTTTTCATTCGGTCGCCACCCCAGGCCTGAATTTCTGCTGTTTTATCAGCCTTGAAAATCTCATTGGCCAAATTGGATCCATGCAAATCGCCTGAAACCTCTCCTGCTATGATAAAATATTTCATAATGGTTTAAAGCTCAATATTGAAATAGAAGTAAACCAGTGCTAAAACCATGGTTACCAGTAAAATGCCACGACCGGTTTTATCAGCTTTAAGTCTTATAAGATAATAGCGAAATGGAAGTAGGTTGATGAAAACTGCAATGAGCTGCATGGTCGAGTTTTGTAAAATATGCTCCTCTCCGGTGAAAAGATTGATTAATTTCAACAGGAAATACATTATTACTGGAATTACAAGAGCAATTCCAATGCCTAGCCAGATATTATCGCGTTTAAAAAAACTTCTCATTCTTCTTTGTATTGTTTACGTAGTGTTTCGATATAAGCGTGATGAGTCAGATCGATTTTAACGGGTACGATACTGATAAAATTGTTTTCCAGTGCAAATTCGTCACTGTCTTTTTCTTTTTCGTACAAATTGAACTTGCCTCTTAGCCAGAAATATGGTTTTTTGTGCGTGTCGATTCTTTCGTCAAAACTTTCTTCCCAAAACCCCATGCTTTGATTACATATCTGAATGCCATTAATTGTTTCTTCTGCGGGTAAATTTACATTAAGACAAGTCGATTCAGGTAAACCGTTGTCTATTGTCTTACGCACTATTTTTTTAATCCAATCTTCATAGTGAGACATGTTATATGCCAGATCATATGATAGTGATGAAAAACCAATGGCCGGAATATTGAGCATCGCACCTTCAATGGCAATAGCCATAGTGCCGGAATAGAGAATATTGACAGAAGAGTTGGCTCCGTGATTAATTCCGCCAATAATGATATCTGGCTTCCGATTTAAAACCTTGTCCATTGCCATTTTTACACAATCAACCGGAGTGCCGTTAACACTGTAGCGCTCTATATTGTCGATTGTATTATGCTTTTTAAGCCGCAGGGGGCTTTCTATGGTTACAGCATGGCTCATGCCCGACATTCCTTGAGTGGGCGCCACCACCACCACTTTCCCGAGGTCTTTTACAAATGAAATAAGGTATTGCAAGCCGGGAGCATCAATTCCATCATCGTTGCTCAGTAAAATAAGTTTCTCCATAGTATCAGTCTACATCATTGAGCTTTTTCTCAAGGCTTTTTAGGCTTTCATTCTGTGTTTCCAGCTCCTTGATTTTATTTTCTATTTCCGTTTTGTTGTTTTCAATGGTCTTTTCAGCATCTTCAATACGTTTTTTGTAATCTTCGATGTCGGAAGCTAATTTTTCATTGTCTTTTTCAAGTTTTGACTGATCTTTTTCGAGGTCTTTAATCAATCCTTCCTGTGTGCTTATTTCCTTATTAATGGCTTCTTTAGCTTGGTCAACAGCAAAATCATAGAGCATTTTTTCAGCTGCTTTATAGCCTGTAGCATGTTCTTTCGAATTGAGATATGCTCCCCCAAGATCAAATCCTACCGCAAGTTCTATATATTCGCCTTTTTCAGAAATTTCACTGTAAATATCCATGGTATTTGAGCTGATGCTCATCATTGTGGCATCATCAGCAAACATTGATTTTTTGCCGGAAACTTTAGCGCCTGTAGCTTTCATTTTGTCTTTCCAGGCTTTAATGACGTCATCTTCGTTAGCGCCGTTAATATTTACGATCAGCGCGTTGTTTTTACCTTCACCGATTTTGATGATGCTTTCTTTTACTTTGGTTTTCTGGCCAAAAGCAACAATGCTTAAAAATATTAGAAAGAGGGCTAGAATATTCTTTTTCATAAGTCTTATTTTTGATGTAAAAATACAGAAATTTTGCCAAAGTCTTTGTATTTTCGCAATTCTTAACGCTTAGAATATGGCTATAATAAAATCGGTTAATGGTGTTAAACCGGAATTTGGAGAGGGTTGCTGGATGGCAGAAAATGCTGTTATTACCGGCGATGTAAAGATGGGAAAAGGCTGCAGCCTATGGTTTAATGCTGTGGTTCGTGGCGATGTGCATTTTGTTCACATTGGCGATAATGTGAATATTCAGGACAATGCTGTAATTCACTGCACCTATAAAAAATCGCCTGTTACCATTGGTAATAATGTTTCTATAGCTCATGGTGCCATTGTGCATGGATGTACCATAGAAGACAATGTGCTGATTGGTATGGGTTCAATTATTATGGACGATGTTCATGTTGAAAGCAATTGCATCATTGCAGCCGGAGCGGTGGTTACCAAAGGCACCCGCGTGGAATCTGGTTCTGTGTATGGTGGTTTACCGGCAAAAAAGATAAAGGCTATTGACCCATCTCTGCTCGAAGGCGAAGTAAAACGCATTTCTAGTAATTATATGCTGTATGCGTCGTGGTATGACGAGGTTTGATTTGCTGATTAATACAGCTTTTGCTATTCAGTTGGTTCTCATTCAGCTAATTTTTCACCCAGATTGTGTATGTAAAAAGAGCGGGAAGCACCTTGTAATCGTTCCGACGAAGGAGGATCATGGCAAGGTTGTGCAGAGGGTTTCTTGTTTTGTTGCATAAACAGCAGATTATCCTCCTCTTGCAGCCGTGCATATTTTTTGTCTAATATTGTTTTTGCATAAAGGTTCGGCAGATTCTCAATTATATTAGACAAAATGTAATTCCAATGCAATTTTTTCTTAATATTGTTTGTCTTTAATAAACGAACTTCATTTTTTGAGAAAATACTTCTATATGAAAACAATTTTGGCCTTATTATTTGTATTTGTACAATTTGAATTAATTGCTCAGTTTTCTACTGGATACTATTTAATTGACTTTGAATCTTCAACTCCATACTCAAATGTAGTTATTGAAGCTGATACAGTTTCAAATCAGAATAATGTATGGCAGATTGGGAGACCAAGTAAATCTGTGTTAAATACTACAATTTCAGGAAATAAAGTGTTAATTACTGATACAATGAACCCATATAGTTCTGCTAATGTTTCATATTTTTATATTAAAGTTTTTAATCAAAATGCTTCATACGGTAGTTGGTTCTTTATTACATATAATTATCAGTCATCCTGTAACGGAGATACTGCATATTTAGAATATTCACCTGATAATGGTGTTAATTGGTATAACTTAAATGATACGAATTACTCAAGCTGTTATCCACAACAATTTCCATGGGGGCCGGGAAATGATTGGTGCTCGCTTACGGGAAATGCACCTTGGTCAGAGCGCACTATTTTTATTTATAATGATATTGGGTTTCCTTGTCAAAATGAGCTGCTTTCATCAATTGATACTCTTTTATTCAGATTCTCCTTTTATTCAGATTCAGACTCAACAAACAATACTAATGGTGTAGCAATTGATGATTTTGAAATTTTTATTGGATCAGCATCTTATATTTCTGAACAAAAACCTCGAAAGAGATTATTTTATCCTTCACCGAATCAAGGAATTGTAAATATAAGATCAGCCGAGGATTTTGCGCAAATATCAGTTTTTAATGAAATGGGAGAAAAGATTAATTGTTTTACAAACTTTCATTCCAGTGAATCTATAAACTTGACCCATTTGCAAAATGGTGTTTATATAATTGTTGCTGAATTTAATAATTCTGAGAACCAAGTGATTGAGAAAATTCTGATTTTTAAATAATTTCAAATATGAAAAACTACTTTCTTTAGCGGTGCTATTCTTCACATTTATGAACGTTGTGAGTTCTCAGACTTTTTCTGGGTATATTGAACGCATGTATGCTTCACCAGACTCACTTTCATTTTTCTATTCTGCAATGCAGAAACGAGATACCTGTTTATTTAACAGGTTTTTCAGCAGGGGGACAGGTTGTTACACGATATATGTTTGTCAGACAGTTTTATCCTGATTCTATTCCAATCAAAATGGCTGTCTCTGTTAGCCCGGCAGCTTATTTGTTCCCCACGGACACTTTCAATTCCATGTTTTTAGGTACCCCATGTGGGCTTGGTCTTAATGCGATGAATTATTATGGTGATTGTATTTCAGGAATTAATGACACTGTAAATCTCCGGTTTATTTGTGATGACCATATTTTTCAATACTATAATGAGAATTATGGAGTACTGGTGGGTGAAGCAGATAGCGCATATTATTCCATCTGTGTTGAACAGGGAGACAGCAGGCTTGAAAGAGCAAGAAATTTCTTTGCTTTCTGTGATACAAACGCATTAAGTTTAGGAACAACATTAAAATGGCAATATGCTGAAGTTCCCGGCATAGGGCACAATGATTCTTTAATGTACCACACCTGCGCAGCAGGCGATAGTATTCCGATAGCCGAGAGAATGCTATTTGAAACACCTTGGCATCCTGTTCCTGATTCGGCATTGGTAGTTGACTTTGAAGCAAGTACTTTGCGTCCTAAATTAAGCACCGGAGTGGTTCAGTTTACCAACAAAACCCTTAACGGTGTTTCATATTACTGGGATTTTGGAGATAGTACTTTTAGCTCGCAGGTAAATCCACAGCACACCTATCTTAGTCCTGATACATTTTCTGTAAAACTAACTGCTACAAGCTCAACAGGCTGCTCATATACCCTTCGAAAGAAATACTTTATAATTGTACTTGAAGACACAGGAATAGATGAAAATGAACCTTATGCTACAATAAAACTATTTCCTAATCCTGCTGAGTACACATTACAGTTTGAGCTTCCGCATACAGAATCAGTAAAGTTTTATATATCCGATATTACAGGCAGAATACTACAAAACGGTATTACGGATAATGAGCACATAGATATCTCATCTCTGGCTTCAGGGTATTATTTATTGATTCTGCAAACTGAAAATAAGTGGTATCGAGGGAGGTTTGTTAAGGAGTAGACTGCGATTTTCGATTGAAAATTTACAATCGCAGGCTTTGTTCTCTTTTACAGAAAATACTGATAAAAAGGCACAACTTCAATTGTTTTATTCTCAATTGTAAACCGGTCATTTTGATTACTTGTAATAATTGTTCCCGTATCTTGATTGAAAAACTCCAATGCATTAACGATGCCATTAATTTCTCTGTCAAAATTATTTTGATCTAATTGATAGCAAACCTGAATTATTTGATTTACGGCTCCATTTTTAAATACCACAAAATCACATTCTTTGCCTTCGTTAAAGTAGTAAATTTCTGTGTTTGTGTGTCGCAGGTGCATATAGACCATGTTTTCTAAAAACCGCCCCAAATCCTCGTTAAATGAAACGGAATTGGTATTAACTAACCCATTGTCTATGCAATACACCTTTTTTGCATTAACCAATTGTACTTTTTGAGAATAACTGAATTTCGGAATAAAGAAAAACATATATGCATCGGAAAAATAAGATAAATATTCCATAATGCTGGCTGACGAACCAATATTAAACATCTTTTTTAAGCTGTTTCCCGTTACCGGTTTCCCAATATTGGAAATCAACCACACTGCCAATTGCTTGAGCAGCATTATGTTTTTCACATTGTATCTTACAGCAATATCCCGAATAATAATATCGTTAAAATGCTGCATTAAAACTTCGGCTTGTTTGGTTTTTAAAAATTCAGGAAACCCGCCGGAAAATAAATATTCCTGAAAGGACTTAAAACCGCTGCTTTTGTTTTTGAATTTTAAGTATTCGTTATACGAAAACGGGAATAATTCACGAGAAATATGCCGACCTGTTAATTTTGTGCCTAATTCTTTGCTTAGCATAGATGAGTTTGATCCCGAAATAAATATTCGGTAATTTTCATCTAATCGAAACCTGACAAAACTCTCCCATCCCGGAACAAGTTGTATCTCATCAAAAAAATAGGTAGTGATTTTCTTGCTTTCTGCTATTTCGTGCAAACGGTTGAAATCGTTTAAATCAAATCCAGACAGGCGAGGGTCTTCAAAATTTATATAAATTGAAGTTTTGTTGAATGTGTTGTAAATTTGCTGTAGTAAAGTACTTTTTCCACACCGTCTGATACCACTTACAATAAAGGCATGCGTACTTAAATCATCGAATCCTGTAATTTCTCTTGGTAAGCCAGTATCGGTCTTCTTAAGCCTCTCTCGCTGTGAATCAATTACTTGTTTTATTATTAACTTTGTTAACATATAGCTATAGTTTTTGTTGGCAAAGATAAGTAATTTTCGTTACAAACAAAAGCTATTTTGTTATAAAAAATAATTATTTATCAGGTTTTTCTACATTTTTGGGATAGTAACTTCCCTTCTTATAAATCAGATATCCTCCTATGGTGACAAACCAAAACCTCATCTCGCTTTTCATCCCATAAATGCAAGCCATTTCCATTGCAATACTTAAATTCCTTGCAATCGGCACATATTCCGGTTCTTGCCCAGCTGCGGTTGCGGAAATCTTGAAAACGGCTCATCCAGACATCTGCAAAATCGTCTTTGTAAATATTTCCCTGCACAAAGCTATGATCGATATTTGGACAGGCACCAATGCTTCCGTCGGCGAGAATTGATCCAATATGAATGCCTGCTCGACAAAAGAAAAACCCTTCTCTGACTTGTTCTTCGTATTTTCCCGTATATCCTTCGCAGCTAAATGAAATTTCGTGTCCTTCTTTTCTTTTTTCAACAATGAAATCCATCATCTCTTTCATTTGGGCATTCGTAAGGAATAATTCCGGGTTGTCTTTTGCTCTGCCAATTGGGCTAATGGTAAACAGCCTTTGACTTAATCCATGCTGGTGAACTAAGTCACTAATTTTATCCAGTTCTGAGAAATTTCTCTGGTTTACACATGTAACCACATCTGCATTGAGTCTTTTCTGAGAACCTATTAATTCCAACGCATTCAGCGCTTTTTTATAGGCTACAGATGTACCGCGCAGCCAATTGTGGTTGTCTTCTAATCCATCCAGACTCAGGGTTATGGATCCCAGACCGGCATTGAGCAATTCGTTTTGTTTTTCTTTATCGTACAAAATGCCGTTGGTGACAATACCCCAGCGAAATCCATTTTCTCTAAGTCGCCGACCGTTTTCTGCCAAATCTTTTCGCATTAAAGGCTCACCACCGGTTATGATTACAATTATAGCATCGCGTTTATAATGCTTATGCAGGGGTAAAATTGCATTCAGAAAATCATCGAAAGGCATGTCAGGAACCGAAGCATCTTTAGAACAATCGGACCCGCAATGCAAACAATTGAGATTGCAACGCAAAGTGCATTCCCAAAATAAATACATGAGATCGTGCAATTGGGCTTCGTTTTCACGAAAATGTCTAAAACTGGCTTTCCGGAAGCGGTTGAGCAAAATATTGGTTTTAAGGAGTTTGCCTCAATGTAATTTCAATAGGTGCTGCAGGAGTGCCCTGAATGATAGTGTCGAAAGTATTGAATGATCCGTTTTCAGTGGAATCATTGTCTTCAAAACGCAGTGGATAATTGTTGTATTCTGGAAGATAAAAGTAGAATGCTCCAGAGGAATCGGTTATAACATACTGATCTGTTTCAGTGAAAGTAACTTTAATGCCCTCCACGGTTTGCCCGGTGGAATCAGATTTAACTGTTCCTTGCACGATTATATCGCTCTGCGTGTCTTGTGGTGCACCATAGCATGCTTGAAAAATGAATAATGCTGCTGAGAAGCTTACAAATCCAAGTACTTTACGTTTAATTTTTCTCCACCTGAGTGACATAAGATTAAGTTTATATAAACAGCGCCGTAGCAACTAATTTATTGTTTACTAATCGCAAATATACAAATCGGGCTCATGTATGGCAAATATTTAACGAATGCCTGCATTATTTGTAATAATTCTTTGTGTATCCACTGGCTAATTTTTTACCACTAAGTATTTGGAAAATTCCTTTCCAGAGGCCAAATCCGTATGCAAAAATCTGAATATAAAGGGTGATTATGGATAAGAATGAGATTCGCGCTTTTTTATACATCGAAAATGACTGAGTGAAAGCAATAAGAGCCAAAAACACAAGAAAAGCACCTGCAGCCATCCATAAATATATTGTAAAGAAGAAGAAAGGGGTAAGTATGGCCAATCCAATAAATCCGGCAATAATTACCGCGGGAATAAGATGAATGGGTTTCAGCATATTTTTATCCATACGCCCAAGATTTATTCGTGCAACACCCCAGTTGAAAATCTGCTTATAGAATCGTTTTAAGCTGGTTCTGCGCTTGTGATATACGAATGCGTCAGTAATGAGTCCCACGGAGAATCCATTACGATAAATTCTGGCAGAGTATTCCATGTCTTGACCATGACGCAATTGCCCCATACCTCCAATTTTATCCCATACAGCTCTTGATATTCCCATATTGAAGCTTCTGGGGTAGAATTTCTTTTGCACAGATTTTTTGCTACCTCGTGTTCCACCAGTGCCAATAAATGAGGTCATGCTATAATTAATAGCTTTTAGCAATGGCGAGAAGCTTTCGTGACAAGTATCTGGCCCGCCAAAAGCATCGTATTTGTTTTGATTTAGACCGTCGTCAATAGTTTTTAACCATTCCGGGGGCAGCATTACATCAGAATCGATGAAAATAAAATATTCTCCGTTTGCTGTTTTCATTGCAGTATTGCGGGCTGCTCCGGGACCTTGATTTTTTTGAAATAAATATTGAATGTTGAAACTAAGATTTTTTTGCAGTTCGCTTATATATTCTTTGGTTCCATCTGTTGAACCATCATCTGAAATTACAAACTCATATTTGTTTGACGGGAAATCAAGTTTTTCAACAGAGTTGAAGAGTTCTTTCAGCTCTTCCAGACGATTATATGTTGCAACGATTATGGAGTACTTCATCCTTTTTTATTTTGAGTAATAATCGCGGATATCGAAACTTTTGGTTTTGAACTTATCGGAGTCAATATACATTTTTTGCCAAATGGCAAGACCGGTAAGAATCCAGATAAAGTTATAGTGCCAGCGCATTTTTTTACTGGGTTTATGATCCAATATTCGGCGAATATAATTGTAGTTAAACAAGCCCTGTTGTTCAATAAAATCGGGAGTTAAGATATTTTCAGCAGTTTCTTTAAGGTCTTTTTTAAACTGCAGGTATGGATTTACGGTAAATCCCCATTTTTTCTTCTGAATAATGGATTCCGGCAGTTTTTGAGCCATTGCTTTGCGAAACAGGTATTTGGTTTGATTGTTTTTTATTTTCAAATGCATGGGAATTGAAAAACCAAAATTCACCAAATCTAAATCTAAAAATGGCACCCTTTCTTCGATGCTGTTTGCCATTGACATGCGGTCTTCAGTAAGCAAATAATCGTTTACCATTTTCGATTGAAACTCGGTATGAAGAACCTGATCAAGTGCCCTGAGATCAGATTTTTCTTTGAAAAATAAATCAAAAGCCTTATGCACTTTGGGAATTTCCATCTTCATTTGGTTTCGCATATCTGGGTGGTAGATATTCTTGTAAAACGGATTATCGTAATCCCAAGTATTGCGAAGAATTAGATAGAATTTTTCAACATTTCCAATGGATAAAAGCATTTGTAGTCCACGCCTGTATTCATCAAGGCTCATGGTATGAGTGGCATTTTGCATTCTAAACAGCAATTTGGATTTCATGTCTGAAATTTTCCAAAGCCATTGTGGGCAGGCTTTATGCCATTTATTGAAAGGGTAAATTAATTTATGAATATCGTATCCGGCAAACAATTCGTCGCCACCTAAACCACCTAAAACTACAGTGATGTTTTTTCGAACAAATGCAGACATATTGAAGCCTTGAAGCAGATTTATTTTAGGCTCTTCTGCATGCCAAAGTACTTCAGGAAATTGCTGCATGGGATTCATGCTCAGGCTTAGAGTATGGTGATTTGTGCCAAAATATTTCGAAATCATCTCTGCATCGGGAAATTCATCGGTTGGTTCGTTGAATCCCATTGTGAAGGTATTGATTTCAGACACCCCCAGTTCGTGCATTTTTTGAACAATGGTGGAAGAATCCATCCCTCCTGAGAGATATACTCCTAAGGGAACATCGCTCATTAATTGCCGCTTTACTGCCTCTTTAATGTGAGTATGCATCTGCTCGATGGCATCTTCTTCATTCATGGCAAGATCGGGCTTTGTCTCATTAGACCAGTATTTTTTAATACTGATATTTCCGTTTTCAAATTCCAGAAAATGAGCTGGAGGCAAACGTTTTATTCCCTCAAAAAGGGTTTCATTCATTTGCGTGTAGCGCAGATTAAGATGTGAGTGCAGTGCCTTGAGATTAATTCTCCTTTCAATATCGGGGTGTAAAAGAATACTTTTTTGCTCTGAAGCAAAAATCAATTTGCCATTTTGGTGAAAATAATGCAGAGGTTTAACCCCAAAATGATCTCGTACCAGATAGAGTTTATTCTTTCGCAAATCGAGTAAGGCAAAGGCAAATATCCCATTTAGTTTTGCAAAGAAATCACAGCCGTATTCTTCATATAGGTGAACCAGTATTTCAGTATCAGAGTCGGTATAAAAGTGATGTCCAAGAGAGAGTAAATTGGCTTTATGTTCCTTGAAATTGTAAATTTCTCCATTGAAAATTACACAAATATCTTTGTTTTCGTTGAAGATAGGTTGATCGCCGGTATTTAGATCAATAATAGCTAGACGCCGATGTCCAAGAGTGAATCCATTGTGTGTAAAAACAGATTTGCCATCAGGACCACGATGCTCAATAATATCGAGCATTTCGTGCATGAGTGATGTATTGTTTACATCTTTTTCAAATATTCCGCAAATCCCGCACATGGTAAATAATTATGCGCAAAGATAGCAATTTAGCATTTTATTAGAAGAATGCGTCTTTGCTAATTATATGTGTTTATTAAAAATGTCGGCAAGCTTTTTTGTGAGATTGCGTCGGGAAAATGATTCTATATATTCTTCATTTGGTTCATTGAATTTTTTATTTTCTTTCCATTTTTCAATGGCTTCATAAATGAAATCGGAAGACTCGTTTATTTGTTCGTAAGTAAACATTCTGCCACATTTCGATGTGTGAAGAATTTCAGTAGCATCTCCTTCTAAAGAGCCATAGGCAAGAATTGGTTTTCCAGCAGCCATGTAATCATACATCTTAAAATTGATGGCTCCTCCATCTGCAGTAATATGAATTAATAATAGAAGTAAATCTGATGAAGAAATATATGCTTTCACTTTTTCAGAAGGCATGTATGGAATGAATTCAATTTGAGAATAGAATGAGTATTTTTCTAATATTTCTTTTACAAAAGAGGGGAAATTTCCAATAAATCGAATATGTAAATTCTCGGATAAATTCAGCTTTTCTTCAATTTGTAAAATAGCCTGACAAAAAGGGTTCAGATCTTGTTCCACACTGATACTGCCGGCATAGGTGATTGTGAACTTTTTGTTTTTCTCTAGAGCTTTTTCATTTCGCTCATCAAAGCCATTATGAATGAGAAATACCGGAGATTTGCTTTTACTTTCAAATAATTTCACCCAGCCAGGACTTACAGTTGTTATTGCAGTCATTGCATTGAGTGTTTTGCGTTCAATTTTTTTATCAATACGGTGAACAATTTTCCATCTTTGTGTATTCGTATTAATCCAATATACATCTGTCCATGGGTCTCTGAGATCTCCAATCCATGGGATTCTGAATTTTTTTGAAAGTGCTTTTGCAATTCTATGATTCGTTTGAGGAGGAGAAGAGGAGAAGATAAGATCGATTTTTTCAGAACGGAGTATTTTTTTTCCTTTTCGAATGGCTCTTCTTTTCCAGAATATTCTTGTATCAGGAATAATATTGTATTTAGCCCAACGGCTTACTCTGCTTTTAATGCTTTTGTTCTTTTTTTCTGTAAAAGCGAAAGGAACAAACATTTCTTTCGGATTTTTTACAAAGAGAGAGAATAGTTTGTGTAGAGAAAAGTTTTTTGCACGGTATATTTTGCTTTCGGGTCTGATTTCACCTAGTAAATCGTTATCAATATAAGGGAAATCACCGTTTTCTGTTGTAAGTATAATGGGATTCCATCCATATTCGGGCAGGTATTTGTAAAATTTTAAAATTCTTTGAATGGGCGCACCTCCGGCAGGAGGCCAATAATAAGAAATGAAAAGAACCTTTTTTAAGTCTTTATTTGGTGTTTTTGGAGAATTGATTGAAACCCCACCCGAAGACATTCTGTCTCCTAATGTAGTTCTTGTTTTTTCAGTTTTTATAGTCATTTTGTTTCTTCAGATTTTTGGGAAAGTAAAACCACCAATTCAGATAAGCCTCTGCTCATCCAACCATCTGACCAGCGCATAAGTGTGAATGGTTTTTTGAAAAGACTTGTTTTTTGGTAATAGAAAAAGCCTTTTCGTTTGTTTTGCATATTGTCAATAGCCCAGTCTGCAATTTTAATAGAAAGATTTTTTAAGTCATTGTCTTGGCTGGCAAGCTTTGTGAATGAAATAATGCCTTGAGCAGAACCATGAACATCGAGAGGATACGTTTTGTCATTTGCCCAACGGGGTGCGCCATTAGGAAGGAAAAGGTGTTCTTCGTAATATTTAATACCATTCTGATAAGCAGCTTCAAAAGAACGATCTTCACTGTATTTCATGTAGTCGTAAATTGCATCTACAATATAACCTGTATGGTAGTTATCGTGTTTTCTGGGGTGGTCTTTTGCAGGATGAGTGTAGTACCAAGCACCGTAGTCGGTTTGTTTGTCCACAACAAAATTAACAAGTTTTCTGGCTTCTATTCCCAAACTTTCATCTTTTTTCACACTGTTGATGCGTGCAAGAATGCTGCCAGTGAGTATGCTTACATCCATCACAATCCAGTTGATTTTTTCAGAGGGGACATAACTTAGGCATTTCATGGTTTCATCTTCGTAAAGCACTTTAGGTGCATTTAATAAAAATGGAATGGCAGAATGCGCTGCATCATAGTATTTTTTATCGCCACTTATATCATACATATTCATCATGGCAGTACACACGAAATAAGTAACTACTCTGTTGGGTAGGTGCGCTCTGGCAAAAAAGCCAACATCTTGCCAGGGGTGCTGGTATCCCCAACACATTCCATATTCCGATTTGGCAGGATTTTCTATGAGCCAATCGAGTAAAGTGCGAGCCTCCTCCAAATGTTTTTTATCTCCTTTGGCTTTATACAAATTCAAATATGACATGGCAAATAATGCAATTCCTTTTGGATTTCTTGTTTTAGGTACAAAAAATATGGGTCTTAAATTTATAGGACTGCGCATGATGACCTGACTGTATAGCAATCGTAGAAATTTTATTCCAAAAGACAGGAACCATAGTACTTTGCTGTCTAAAGCATCGTATTTGTTATAGCCTTTATAATCCCTTTTTCGGGCATATTCGAGGACTTTTAGTAGCGAGTTTTCGTATTTCTTGTCCATTTTGCAGTCTTGCTTTCTGCAAAAATATAAAATATCTTGATCAACTATAAATAAGAAAAGCCGACCTATTGGCCGGCTTTGTAATCCTAAAGCAAAATGGAATTAATTTTTGATGATTAAATTTTGAAACAATTCGTTTTCTGACATGCTTTTTACCATGTACATTCCAGAAGCAAGTTGTTTTATGTTTATGCGGATATTAGCACTGTTGTCGGTTTTATGTTCAATCAGCAATTTCCCATTCATGTCGTATATGCAAACCATTGAAATGTTTGCATCATTGTTTTCAATGTTTAGATAGTCGTCAACTGGGTTTGGAAAGATATGTAAATTGTTTGCGGCATTTTCTTCAATACCTACATAATCGTACACTTTGAAATCGTCAATATCTAAATAGTAAGAGCCACTTCCGCCGGTGCAAAGTATTTTGATCAAAACCATTTCATTATTGTATGCAGCCAGGGAACTTTGAAAAGTTTCGAAGTTGACCGATGCGGTATGATTGGTTGGGCTTATACTGTCAATTGTAGTGAAACTGTTGCCGCCATTATTTGAAACCTGAATGTAAACGGGTCCTATTTCATTGCTTGGAGTGGCGTTTAGCGGGTAAGATGTTGTGTTGATAATTCGATAGTCGAACTCTACAATAGCCGATGCTCCGGATATACATACAGGTGCAGAAACTGCATAAAACTCTTCAGTTGGATCATCGAGAAGGGCTATTAAAGCGTTTCCGGAATTGCCGTGTGCGAATGTAATGCTCATGTCGCCCTCCCATCCTTCCGGGTATGATAAGGCAGAATCGAAATCAATAGAATATGGTGTTATGGCCGGCATAAAAGCAGAATCAGTTTTATATAATTCTGAGAATATCTGATTTCCGTCGTCGGAATAGGCTGAATAAAAATATTCTGTTCCTGCATTAGCAGCAGTGTCGAGATAAGAAGCGGCGGAGCCAACATAAGCGATGTAGGTGTTATTTCCCAGATCGTCGCCAATTGAATAATTGGTTCCCATTGAAGGCTTGTTAATCGGAGCAGAACCAGCTTTTCTGACAATAACAACATCGTCGCCGGTTGTGTTTTTCTGCCAGTTGAGCATAATGCCGTCGCATTGACTCGTTGCATTGACACTCTGTGGCCCGTTGGGGGAGTTGAACACAAGGGCCCAAACCGGATATTTATCACCATCGAATCCGTTGTTGGTAGGAACCGAATAATCATTGTGCCATCTCAAAGAATAGTACTCATATCCTGACATGTTGGTAATAGTATAACATGGGAAAGTAGGACGGGTGATACTGCCGTTTCCTCCAAAGTCTGTTTCAGTAAAAATAATAAGATGATTGGTATTGCTAAAAGCAAAGGGTGTGGTCAGATCAATATAGCAATAGCCTGTGTTGAATTTGACTTTGCCGCTGAATACGGTGGTGGCACCACTGGAGAGACTGCTGTATGTACCCGTTCCGCCCCAATAGCTGAAAGATACTTCCTTGAGTTTGATGGTAATATCAATGCTGTCATTGTATCCCGATATTACAGGAATGACCATTTGATTAATTGTCCCGCTTGCTCCGATATCGGCTTTGTTGTAAATGATGGCGGTTCGTGTATATCCGTATGTAATGTCAAACGGATCGGTATCGGGGGATGTTGTTCCGGCGTAGTTGGGAACAAAACAATAATTCTGTCCGAACATAAATAGCTCGGTAAACATTATTAAAGCAAAGAATAGAGTTTTCATTTTTTTGGTTTTTTGATTTGTGGCAAAATTATTTCCTTTCAAAAAGGAGGCGTATCAGTAATTCTACGGATTTTGATGATCCATTTTCCGTAATTTCCCTGATAATTTATCATCCAAGATTCCTGTTCATTTGCAAAAAACATCTTAATCATGAAAAAGAACATTCTATTTTTATCTGTGATGCTGATCTCGTTTGTATTATTTGCTCAAACTCCGGTTGATGAAGGCTGGATTGAGATTGGCAATGCCTCTGATAATTCCGAGTTGAACGATATCGATTTTGTGTCATCTACAACTGGTTTTGCGGTGGGTACAGGCGGCGCGTTTCTAAAAACAACTGATGGTGGAATCACATGGTCAACTTACGATATTGGAGTTGGATATGAATTATGGCAGATTCAATTTACCAGCCCCACTGTTGGATATATTATTGGTGGAAACGATGATGATGGAAATTATTTTGGTAAAGTGCTTCGTACAAACGACGGTGGAAGCAACTGGACCGAAATCTATTCACAGACTTCTGAATTGAACGACATTTATTTTCTTAATGATAGTGTTGGTTGGGTTTCGGCATATGAAAAGGTTTTATTGACTTCCGACTCAGGCTCAACTTGGACAACCGTGACTCGCTCAGGTGTAAATAGCATATATAATATCTGGTTTGTGACAGCATCGAAAGGTTATCATTCGGGAGCCAACTCAAAATTCTATTCGAGTGTTGATGGTGGAAACACTTGGGGTGAGCAAGCTACAGGCCAGTATTTGACTGATTTATGGTTCAGTGATCCTGTTCATGGATACTATTTGAATAATAATCGACAATTATTAAGCTCCGTGGATTCAGGAAATACATGGTCTGTTTTGTATACCTTTTCTGAGTTGGTTAAAGATGTTCGCTTTTTGAATAGTACAACAGGTTTTGTTTTGAATCACCTTGGAACCCAAGTTTATTTAACTACCGATGCCGGAACAACATGGAATCTTGCCTATCAGTCTGCTAATGAAAATTTTAACCATATTGAACTCGATGACAATGGAAAGCTTCTTGTTGTTGGCAAGGGTGGGCTCATTGTTTCAACGTCCAATGGTGTTGTTTGGGATACATTGCACTTGGGAGCCTTTTCAGGCTATATAAACGATGTTCAATTTATTAATGATCAGATTGGTATTGCTGTTGGCGACAACGGAAAAATAAAAAGAACTACCGATGGTGGAAACACTTGGGTAATTGAAACAGTTCACCCTTATAAAAACCTGAAAGGTGTAAGCTTTTTCGACCCAACTGCTATATTTATTGCAGGCGAAGACAGTCTTATGCTGAAATCGATCGATTCGGCTCAAACTTGGAGTTCTTCGGCTACTGGATTTAATCTTAGTACTACACGTGGAATTGATATGTATTCTTCGACCGAAGGCTTTGCTTTTGGTGGCGAAAATATTTATAAAACAAACGATGGTGGAAGCAGCTGGGCTGTTTCAGGGACATTTGGCAGTGTATACTGTGCAACAGCACTTAACAACGATTCTGTCTATTTTGGGGGTTCCACATCTTTTGGTTATACTTTTGATGGGGGAAATACATGGACAGGTCCTTTGACCGCTACAAATATTATATATGGACTTCATTTTTTATCAGCTGACACAGGTATCTATGTGAATAGCTGGGGAAAAATTAATAAAACCACCAATCGGGGCGTAACATGGACCCAAGTTAAGAATATTGGAGCTTCTATGTATGATGTCACGTTTTTTGACGATACCACCGCTTATACAGTTGGTCACAATGGTGCCATATTCAAAAGTGAAGATGCCGGAAATACATGGTTCCAAATTGAAAGTCATACACAGCGTAGCCTTCGTGCTATCTGGTTTACTCCCGACGGTACTGGATATATTGTTGGACAAGATGGAATGATTTTGCGTAAATCAATTGTTCCGGTTTATCAAGTCGATTTTGTGATCGAGAACTATTTTGGTGCTGCAGTTGCCAACGCAACTATGGATTTTAATAGCAGTGTTTATCCGGTTGGAACATATACTGCTAATGGTTTGGTGGCAGGATCTTACAATTATTCGTTCACATGCACCGGCTATCTTACTCAAAATGGCGTCTTGAACATCAGTAGCGACACCACCATTACACTTGTTTTGAACGCTGATATTTCTGCCCCTGTGGTTCAGCCTGCTGCATCGCTTAACGATCATGGTTTTACTGCTGAATGGACTGCCGGAACCAATGCTACAGAATATGCTCTTTTTGTTTCCGACGACAATTTCATTACCAATTTATCAGGCTACGATAGTTTGGTCGTATCAGGCCTCAATTATGCAGTTTCAGGACTTACACCCGGAATGACTTATTACTATCGATTACGTTCAGTGAATGCCTATGGTGTTTCCGATTATTCCAACACTGGAACAGCAACTACCACCACTTCCTTAGAAGAAGTAAATGCAAATAGAATTCATTTGTATCCCAATCCTGCTTCCGATTATATTGTATTGGACATCAACGGATCTACGCCAGCTGAAATTCTTGTTTACAATATTGCGGGTGATATAGTGATAAGGCAATATGCTTCTCAAAAAACTGAAATTCAGGTTTCTGGTTTACCTGAGGGTATGTACTATGTGCGTTTTGCTGATGCAGTTTCAACTTTTCTTATCATTAGATAATGAAAGATGTTGCTGCCAACGACGAAGCCCGCAAAGGATTGCGTAAAATACATCGTTTAATCAAGCAAGAACGGGTAGATGAAGCCTGGCAAGTGTTTGAAAAATTCGATAGCAAGTTTCTCGAAACAATAGATATCGACTTGCACGATAAAATTCTTCAGGCTCGTCAGATAATTTTGAAGAGAATGATAAATGAACTCAAAGTAAAATAAAACTAAGCCAAAAGTCATCCTGATTATTCCAGAGCCTCGACGAAGGAAAATTTGTATCGAAGGATGGCTTTTGGCAAAACTTGATTAGTAAAAATGTTTTTCGATTTTTCATAATCGTAAAATTTTAAACTCAATTTCTATGAAAAAACTTGCAACAATTTTTTTAATCATGCTTCCATTCATGCTTTCAGCTCAGTGGAACTGGCTCAATCCATCTCCACAGGGTGATGCTGTTACCGATATGTATTTTATCGATAACACCACAGGATTTGCCTCAACATTGAGTGGCGCAATTCTGAAATCGTCTAATGCCGGCGATTCGTGGAGCATTGCTGATAAACCAACCGATCAGTGTTTGAATGCAATATTTTTTACTGGAGCAAGTACAGGATTTGCTTGCGGCGATAATGGAACATTTATTAAAACAACCGATGGTGGAAATAGTTGGATACAGATTTTAACTTCATATACGAGCGACAATTTTACCGATCTCTATTTTCTGAATGCCGATACGGGCTTCATTTGTGGCGATTATGGATTTCTGATTCGCACCAATAATGGAGGTCAAAATTGGTCAGTAATAAGTGTAGGTGGCTCATCTGAAAACATGACTTCTTTTTGTTTTCCTACAGCAACAACGGGTTATATTTCGGCCGAGGATGGCTATTTTTTCAAAACCACCGATCGTGGAACGACTTGGACCGAAATTGATGCTGGAGTAGCCGAAGACTTTCAGTGCATCTGGTTTGTCGATGCCAATACTGGCTGGATGGCCGGTGATTGGGGCGCAGTATTTAAAACAACCAATGGTGGCACTTCGTGGAGCAGCCAAAGCATTTCAACGCACGAAGATATTCAGGCTTGCTCTTTTATTGACGCAAATACTGGCTTTTTAAGTTCCGATGGGGTGATTTTCAAAACCACCAATGGCGGAAGCACCTGGACTCCTTACAGTATGGGAAACTACGATTATATTCAATCCATCTGGGCTTTCGATGCATCTATTGTGGTTGCCGGGAACGATTTTGCTCAATTGTTTAAAACCACCAATGGTGGAACCAGTTGGAGCGATAATTCCAGCTACCTGATAACTCCATCGATTCAATTTAACGATGTGGTTTGCTTTGATAACAATATTATCCTTGTGGCAGGTGCCGATGGTGCGATCTTTCGTTCAGCCAACGGCGGAAACAATTGGGACAGTATTCCTTCTGGCATTACTAGCAAAATTAACGATATTGAACTGTTCAATACTTCAACTGCATTTGCTTGTTCCAATAACGGACAAATCATTAAAACCATTGATGCAGGAGCGTCTTGGTCCATTTTAACAACAGGAACACCCAATTGGTTGTTATCTGTTTTTGCTGTCGATGCCAGTAATATTTGGACATGTGGATTAGGTGGAACCATTCTTAAAAGTGTGAATGGAGGTACAAGTTGGACACCACAAACATCAGGAACAACAAATTTATTATACGATATCAGTTTTGCAGATGCAAACAATGGCGTGGCAGTTGGGCTGGGGGGTGTAGTTTTGCGAACAACCGATGGTGGCGCAAACTGGAATCCGGCGACATCGGGAACAAGCCAGTCTATTTACTCGGTAATTCACTTGAGTGCTGATACTATTATTGCCGGAGGCTGGAACGGTGTATTGCTTCATTCCTATGATGCAGGTGCGACTTGGGGCAGTACAACTATTAATGATGGATATGGAATTCAAAATTTACTATTTACTTCAACCGATACTTTGTATGCGTTTGGAATTGGCGGCAAAATTGGCTTTTCGAATGATCGTGGTATTACTTGGAATGCAGGCGAGCATTTTACAGGTTGGCTTGTGACATCAATTGCAGAAGCCCCATCAGGAACATTGTATGCAACTGGCTACAATAGCATGATGCTTCATCGCGGACCACTTCCAGGTGTAGGTTTTGACGAAAACGACCCAGAAAATTACTCAGTTTTGAGCATTTTTCCTAATCCTGCCACCGAAACCATTTTTGTCGATGTAATGTCTGGCGCAAGCTATTCAATATTCAATGCTACAGGTCAACTTCTTTTGTCGGGATTTGCAACCACAAACTCAATCGATGTTTCTTCATTGAAACCGGGATTGTATTTTATTAGAATCGAATCGGCCAAAGAAACCAAGCGAGGCAAGTTTTTAAAAGCAGATTGAAAGGCACGACTGTATTGTGTTTTAAAGTAAATATTTTCTTATTGTTCGTTCGCAATTTAATAATATTTTACATTATATTTGTCCATTAAAAACTTGTTTTGAAGCAAAATGGACAGTTGAAGTTTTTTGTAGCCGTGCAAATTTTGCATGCGATAATATTATTTTTTTGCAATAATGTCTCAGCGCAAAATGTAGATTTTGGCGATAGCCTGATTGTTCAGGCGGCAAATGAACGCAAGTTGGGGGCTTATGATAAAGCTCTTCAATATGATTTGGGTGCACTTACAATCGCTAAACAGCAATCGGATGTTTTGCTGAAATCTAAAGCTTTCAACGGTATTGCTACCGATTATTATCGCATTGGCGATTTGCAAAAAGCACGGTTTAACTATGAGAGCGCACTTGATTTGTACTTACAACAGCGTGATTCAATCAATGTGGCCGATCAATACTACAAAATCGGAATGATTGATGTGGACGAAGGGCTGTATGATGAAGCACGTTCGCATTTCGCAAAATCGGTGAATATTTTTCTTAATAAAAACAATTATCCAGGTCTCGCTGATGTATACAATGGATACGCTTCATTGTATTATGTGATTCAAGATTTCGATTCTGTTGCTTTTTATGCTGAGAAGTCGCTTCATTACTATCATCTGGCTGGTAATAAAGATGCAGAGTCGTTTATGCTGATTAATCTGGGGGCACTTTTTAATGCTCAAGGGCTTCATCATAAGGCAATTACTTTTGTGAAAGATGGAATTGCTGTAGCCTATAGCTCCGCACTTATAAATCAGCTAAGACAAGGGTATAAAAACCTGAGCGAATCCTATGCAATGCTGGGTGATTGGGAAAACGCTTATCGTAGTCACTTAACTTATGTTGAATACAAGGATTCTATCTTTAATCAACAAAAAGAACAAGCACTGTTAGAGGTGGAAACCCGCTATCAGACAGCGGAAAAAGAATTAGAAATTCAAGAGCAAAAGGCTGATTTGCTGGTGAAGGAACAAAAGATTAATTCCTTTAAGAATGTTCGTAATGTTCTGATACTCTTATTCTTCGTTTTACTTATAATTGTTGCTTTTTTAGTGTATCGATACAGAGCTCGCAAAAAAATCAATGTATTGCTCGATGAGAAAAATCGGCAACTCGAAGATATCAATACATACAAGGATAAATTGTTTGCTATAATTTCTCATGATTTACGTTCGCCTGTTTCTTCGTTTAGCCGCATTACTTCTTCTCTTTCTAAGGCAATTGATCATTTGCAACCAGAAGAAATAAAGACCTATTTGGTTGAAATTGATAAAACAGCAATGAATTTGAATCATATGCTGCGAGATTTACTCCATTGGTCCTTAAGTCAACAAGGGGGAATGAGTTTGAATTTAGATAAGTGCGATATTGGTGCTTGTATCAATAATGCATTAGACGATTGTCGTAGCGCTGCATCGGAAAAGCGAATTGAGATTTCTTTTCACGATGGTTCTGATGGCTCTGTAATAGCTGACAAAAATTTTCTACATATTGTGCTGCGTAATCTGATGTCGAATGCGCTGAAGTTTGCTCCAGAAGCTTCTGTTGTTAGTATTGCTACAAAAGTACAGGGTAAAGTGGTTCATCTTGATGTAAGCGACCAAGGACCCGGTGTGCCAGAGAATTTGAAATCTGTTCTTTTCAAGCGAATGGCTTCGGATGCCGCTGGTAATACAGAAAAAGGCACTGGTTTCGGACTTTTTATTTCTTCGGAATTGATGCTAAAAATGAATGGCGAAATTTTGCTGCTCGAAAGTTCCAAAAAGGGAAGTACATTCCGATTATCGTTACCTTTGCACAAAGACTCTTGAAATGAAAATCAGAATTGCCATAGCCGATGATCATGCCATTGTTCGTGATGGAATACGTCTTATGACAAAAACTGAAACTGATTTTGAATTTGTTTTTGAAGCTGAAAACGGAACTGATTTTCTCAAACTATTGCAACTAAATCATGTAGATATTGCCATTCTAGATGTGCAAATGCCTGATATGACGGGTTTGGAACTGGCCTCCTTAGTTATAAATGAAAACAACCATTGCCGAGTGCTGATTTTTTCAGCCCTTACCGATGAAAAAATTATACTTGATGCTGTAAACAAAGGAGTTGCAGGATATATTAGCAAGGATGCTTCGTTAATTGAGGTTAAGAATGCAATCAATACGGTTTTCTCAGGCGAGCAATATTTTAGCATGAAAGTCGGAGAGGTTTTATACAAGAGTTTTTTGCGTAAAAAAGACGGTCTCGTAAAAATGAAAACTGACTTGACAGCGCGGGAAGAAGATGTATTGAAAGGTTTCGCCGAAGGCTTGTCGTATAAGGAAATTGCCGATAAACTTTTTATAAGCCCCCGAACAGTTGAAACACACAAGGAAAATATCATGAAGAAATTAGGGCTAAATACTTTGGCCGATCTGATAAAATATGCCATCAAGAATG
Organism: Bacteroidales bacterium; assembly: GCA_016937255.1. Classification (GTDB taxonomy): domain Bacteria; phylum Bacteroidota; class Bacteroidia; order Bacteroidales; family DTU049; genus BM518. The sequence goes on along the minus strand of JAFGWG010000102.1, from coordinate 27,340 downwards.
GAATAATTGAGTTGGAATAGATGATTTGATTTTGTGCCACAAATGCAGTAAAATATAATTTCTTGTAGTATTGTGGATAACGCCTTGGCATTATTATTCGCTATAATTAAGAAAGAAAAACTATTCGTGTAAATATGTGTAATTCGTGGCTAGGAAAAACATAAAGTTAATTAGTCTTTCAAAGAAAAGTGTAATTTTGTTTCTTAATTATAAAATTTAATAGTATGGATCCCTCAATTTTGAAACTCGAAAACCTCGATTCTTTTTTCCCTGAGGATTTTACTCAGGAGCAGATTGCTAAAGCTAAAACGGTTTTTTTGAAAAAACTTGCCGACTTGTCTCACAGGTTTTATGGTGGAAAGATTCAAACTGCACCAAAGGCTCCTGTTCCAGGATTCAACTGGTTTAATGTTTGGTATACGCCAGGAGTTTCAAAGGTTTCTACAGAAATTCGCGATAATAACCATATGTCTTTCGAGCTATCCAACCGAGGTAATTTAGTAGCTGTTGTAAGTGACAGTACCCGCGTTCTTGGTGATGGTGATGTCACCCCATCTGGTGGACTTGGCGTTATGGAAGGCAAAGCATTTTTGATGAAATATCTCGGCGGTGTTGATGCCGTTGCTCTTTGTGTCGATAGCAAAGATAAAGACGGGAAGAATGATCCGGATAAAATTATTGAGTTTGTGAAAATGCTTCAGCCAAGTTTTGGAGCAGTTAATCTTGAAGATATCAGCCAGCCCAATTGCTTCAAAGTTCTTGATGTATTGCGCGAAGAATGTGATATTCCTGTTTGGCACGATGACGCCCAAGGAACTGCCAGTGTTACTCTTGCCGGAGTAATCAATGCATTAAAACTCGCCGGAAAGAAAATAAGCGAAGCCAAATTTGTTCTTTTTGGTGCCGGTGCATCCAATACTACTATAGCTCGTTTGCTCATTACCGATGGAGCCGATCCCAAAAACATGATCATATTCGATTCGAGAGGATCTCTCAATAGAGAACGTGCTGACATTGAAGCGGATAAGCGTTTCTATCGTAAATGGGAATTGTGCGAAAGTACCAACCCTGCATTAATCAATAGCATGGAAGAAGCCATGAGTGGAGCAGATGTGTTAATTTCTCTTTCAACTCCGGGTCCGGATACCATTAAGCCCGAGTGGATTAGAGTTATGGCAGAGAAATCCATTGTTTTTACTTGTGCAAACCCTGTTCCTGAAATTTATCCTTATGCAGCCAAAGAAGCCGGTGCGTATATCGTGGCAACCGGACGTGGCGACTTCCCGAATCAGGTGAATAATTCTATCGGATTCCCTGGGATTTTGAAAGGAGCTCTTATGGTTCGTGCAAGAAAAATTACCGACAATATGGCGATTGCCGCAGCTCATTCTTTGGCCAACTATGCTGAAAAGCGCGGTATAAATCCAGAAAATATTGTGCCCACTATGGACGAGGCCGATGTGTTTCCATTTGAAGCTGCCGATGTAGCCATGCAGGCAATTAAAGATGGTGTGGCTCGTATCAATATCAGTCGCGATGAGGCTTATGCTTGGGCTAAAAAAGATATCGAGTATTCAAGAAATTTGGCGCATTCCATGAGCGAAAACGGTTTTATTGCCGATCCGCCTGCGGAAATGATTGAAGAAGCACTACAATTTGCTGTTTCACAAATTAAGTAAGCATGATTCATTACCTCAATGGGAAACTTACAGAAATTAATCCTGCTTTTGCCGTTGTAGAGTGTAACGGAGTAGGGTATATGGTAAATATTTCTCTTCATACCTTCGGGAAAATTCAAAGCTTAAAAGAAGCTAAATTGTTAACGCATTTTATCGTTCGCGATGATGGTCATTTCCTGTATGGATTTGCCGAGGATAGTGAGCGGCAAATGTTTAAGCTTTTGCTTGGAGTTTCTGGTGTAGGAGCAAATACTGCAAGAATGATTCTTTCAGCAATGAATCCCGCGGAGGTTTATGAAGCCATTACCTCCAACGATTCCAATCGTTTGAAAAGTGTGAAAGGAATCGGTCTTAAAACAGCTCAGCGAATCATTGTTGATTTGAGGGATAAGGTGGATAAAAATATAGACTTATCGGAAAATATTTCTGACCCGCACAATACAATTAAACAAGAGGCGTTATCAGCATTAGTCCAGTTAGGATTTTCACGTATGGCCGCTGATAAAGTTTTAACCCGAATTTCTACCGAATCCGGCAGCATTTCTAGTGTTGAAGAGATGATCCGACGGGCATTGAAGTATTTATAAAACTGAGAATTCGATAAAGTGAAAGGACTTGTATATATTCCAATAATTTTCTCACTGTCTCTGATTGCATGGCAGGTGTTTAGTCCCACGCATCCTGAAAAATTTCAGTCTTCGATGAGCTTTTACAGCATGCCGTTACCAACAGATACGAATCCCGACGATACACTGCCTTACCCTTTGCCCGATGATCAGTGGTATGGACCTGGGTCTGGCTACAATCACCCGCTGTATTTAGGCGATCCTTCCAATATCAAAGATTCAGTTGTGTATGACCCTGAAAGCAATAGTTACTATTTCTACAGGAAAATGGGAGATATCGATTATCGCCCTCCTTATGAAATGAGCTTTGATGAATATCAGGCTTATGATTTTGATAGAGCCATGAATGATTATTGGCATGAACGAATATCTGCAACTGCTGGGGCAGGGGGGAATACTGGTCTTATTCCTACAATTAATGTTGGAGGAAAAGCTTTTGAAGGTATTTTTGGTTCCAACACTATTGATATTCGTCCCTCTGGAACAGCAGAACTTATTTTTGGTGTGAATGCAAACCGCCGTGATGATCCGGCGCTAAACGTGAAGCAACGACGCACTGCTAATTTCGATTTCCAGGAAAAAATTCAAATGAATGTTCAGGCTAAAATTGGTGATAAAATTGATTTTGGCGTTAAATATAATACCGAGTCTTCTTTCGAATTTGAAAACAAAATGAAACTCAAATACGAAGGTCAAGAAGACGAAATAATCAAGAGTATTGAAGCAGGTGATGTAACTCTTCCTTTAAATAGTACACTTATTCAAGGTAGTCAATCGCTTTTTGGAATTAAATCTCAATTGCAGTTTGGTAAAGCAACTGTTACTTCAGTAGTATCACAACAAAAGGGGCAAACATCTAATATTACGGTAACTGGCGGAGCGCAAACCAGCGAATTTGAAATATATGCCGATGAATATGAAGAGAAAAAGCACTTTTTCATGGGGCAATACTTTCGAAATAATTATAATAAATGGCTGAAAGATCTACCTATTGTTGGCTCGCCTGTCAATATTACTAAGGTTGAAGTATGGGTAACAAATATTGGTCCTGCTACTCAGGAAAATAGAAATATTGTTGCTCTGCTTGATGTGGGAGAATACGATCCATACAATAATACTATCCTCCCAAACCTTCAGGCAGATGCTATTTATCCTTCAAATAGAAGCAATAATATGTTCGATATCATCGACGTTAATCAAGTTCGTGATATCAATAATGTAAACTCATATTTAGCAGGCGTTGGCTTTGATAATAGTATTGATTACGAGAAAGTAGAAAATGCTCGTTTGCTTAGTCCTACAGAGTATACTTTTAATTCAAAACTCGGTTTCATATCTCTTAATTCTACACTCAACGATGATCAGGTTCTTGCAATTGCATATCAATATACAGTGCTGGGAAGCGACTCTATCTATCAGGTAGGAGAGTTTTCAAATGGTGGAATTGCATCTCCGGAATGCTTGACCGTTAAATTGCTTAAGAGTACTGCTCAGAATACTCAGATTCCGCTTTGGGATCTTATGATGAAAAACGTATATGCAATAGGTGGATATCAGGTTAATCCCGATGATTTTCGTCTTGATGTTCTTTATAAAAGTGATGAGCTTGGTGTGCCTGCAGGTTATTTGTTGGAAGGCGATTTGAAGGGAATTCCTCTGATCCGCGTTTTAAACATGGATAATCTTAATGCAAACGGCGACCCTGAGTCTGATGGTGTTTTTGATTTTATTGATCAGGCTGCGATTTATGGCGGAACAATTAATGCGAGAAATGGCAGAGTATATTTCCCGGTTTTGGAGCCTTTTGGGAAGGATTTGAGAGCTTTTATTAATGATCAGGCTTTGGCCGATAAGTATTGCTACGATTCATTATATACAATGACCAAAACTGGAGCAAGACAGTTTCCCGATAAAAACCGATTTACCATTGCCGGTCAATTTAAGTCTTCTGTTGGAAATGAGATTTCGCTCAATGCCATGAATATCCCTCAGGGCTCAGTTCGTGTTACTGCAGGGGGTGTTCCTCTTACAGAAAACGTTGATTATACAGTAGATTACACACTTGGTCGTGTGAAAATTATCAATGAAGGGGTCTTAAATTCAGGAGCACCAATTAATATTTCTCTTGAAAGTAATTCGCTTTTTAGTATTCAAACAAAAACTTTCCTTGGTACTCATGTGGATTATGAGGTTAGCAATAATTTTATGGTTGGTGCCACAATTCTTCGTCTAACTGAGCGTCCTTTTACTTATAAAGTAAATATTGGCGAAGAACCTATTTCAAATACCATGTGGGGTGTCAATCTTTCTTACCAAACTGAATCTCGTTTGCTGACCAAAGCGGTAGATGCTCTTCCTTTTATTCAAACAAAAGCTCCATCAAAGGTAACTGTTGATGCAGAATTTGCAAACTTAGTTCCCGGTCATGCACGTGCTATTGGAAAAGAAGGAACTGCTTATATTGATGATTTTGAAGGCAGTAAGTCTTCAATTGATATCAAGAATGTGGGAACATGGTTTCTGTCATCAGTTCCTCAGGGGCAGAACGCTATTTTCCCGGAAGCGGCTGACGATAGTACTCTTGTAAGTGGTTTTAACCGCTCAAAACTGGCTTGGTATGTAATCGATCCTTTGTTTTTCCGCGATAATAACTTGACTCCTGAACATATTAAGAATGACGACGAAATGCAGTCAGATCCTTATATGAGAGAGGTGCTTGAATCAGAAGTTTTTCCAAATAAGCAAAACCCTAATGGTATTATTACCAATATTGCAGTTCTTGATTTAGCATATTATCCTGAAGAAAAAGGACCCTATAATTACGATGTGTCGTCTTCTCCTTATTCGGCAGGCATCGATGCATCGGGGGCCTTGAATGATCCCGGATCTCGTTGGGGAGGTATTATGCGCAAAATTGAAACTCCCGATTTTGAAGAAACCAATGTGGAATATATTGAGTTTTGGATGATGGATCCATTTATCAATAATCCTTCTCATTCAGGCGGTAAATTGTATTTCAATCTTGGCGATATCAGCGAGGATGTATTGCGTGATCACAGAAAGTCGTATGAAAATGGACTCCCTACCAGCTCTACAGTTGTAGATGTAGATACTACCCAATGGGGAAGGGTGCCGCTGCTTCAGGCATTGGTAAACTCTTTCGATAACGATCCTACTTCTCGTCAGTATCAAGATGTGGGTCTTGATGGATTGGGCGATGCAGATGAGCAGAGTTATTTCCAAAGTTCATACATTAATGATATTGCCACAACCTTTGGTACTGCTTCTCAGGCTTATGCTAATGCAGTAGCAGATCCCTCGGCAGATAATTTTCATTATTTCCGTGGTAGCGATTATGATGCGGATGCGGTTGATATTCTGAATCGCTATAAAAAGTACAATGGGATGGATGGAAACTCACCTACCAGTGATCAGTCTCCTGAAACGTACCCTACTTCGGCCACAACTTTGCCAAACGTTGAGGATATAAACAGAGATAATACTTTGAGTGAGGCGGAAAGATATTTTCAGTATATAATTGATCTACAGCCATCTAAAATGAATGTGGGTGAAAATTATATTAGTGACGTTTATACTGCTCCTGGTGTTCAGCTTGAAAATAATACCACTACAGATGTAAAGTGGTATCAATTTAAAATTCCGGTTAAAGATCCCGATCAAATTATTGGAAATATACAAGATTTTAAGTCAATTCGTTTCATGAGGATTTTCCTCCGCGAGTTTAGCGAACCCATTGTTTTACGTTTTGCAACATTAGAACTGGTTCGTTCACAATGGCGTAAATATGAAAATGCTTTGCTGGGTCCTGGTGAATATATTCCCGGAGACGATCAAAATGGTACTTCTTTTGAGATTTCAGCAGTAAATATTGAGGAAAATGGTGCCAGAACACCAATACCTTATGTTCTTCCTCCTGGAATTGATCGCGAAGTTGGTTATGGATCTACTACGTTATATGAAATGAATGAGCAGGCTCTTGTGCTGAAAACCTGTAACCTTATTGATGGTGATGCACGTGCCGTATATAAAACTACCGACTTTGATATTCGTCAGTACAAACGCCTTAAAATGTATATTCACTCTGAGGCTACTAATCCTGATATGTATACCTTAAATTCAGGCGATCTAACATTATTCGTTCGCTTAGGTACTGATTTTACCAGCAATTATTATGAGTATGAAGTACCTCTGAATCCTACAAGTCTTAATATTAGTAGTCAGGATCCCAATATTCAAAATTTGGTTTGGGCCGATTCTCTTGATATTGAACTTGAAAAGTTTGTTGCGCTGAAAATTGCCCGTAATATTGCTATGCGTTCTGATGGTAGCACAATCTCTCTTTCAACTCCTTTCTACCAGTATGATGGTGCAAATAAAGTTACGATAGTTGGAATTCCAAATTTAAGCGATGTTCGAACACTTATGATCGGAATTCGTAATCCAAAAAGATCGCCTGTGAATCTTAATGACGACGGAATGGCGAAATGTGCAGAAATTTGGATTAATGAACTTAGACTATCTGAATTTGACGAGGATGGTGGTTGGGCGGCAACTACTCGGGTAACAGCCGATCTTGCCGATTTGGGTAATGTAATAATGGTAGGAAATGTTTCTACAGCCGGATTTGGAAGTATTGAAAAGAAAGTGTCTGAGCGCCAGAAAGAAAACATCACTTCTTACGATCTTGCAACAAATATTGAACTGGGTAAATTCCTCCCTGAAAAATCGGGTATTCGCGTTCCAATGCACTTCGATTATAGTGAAACATTCAGTAACCCTCAGTATAATCCAATGAGCCCTGATTTGTATTTGAGCGATGATTTGGATACTTATGCTAGTCAAAGGGAGAAAGATTCTATTATCAATATTGTTCAGGATTATACGCGAAGAAAGAGTATCAATTTTATTAATGTAAGGAAAGAGAAAACCGGAACCGACAAGAAGGCCAGAATTTACGATATTTCTAATTTCGATTTCACCTATGCGTATAATGAAGTTTTTCAGAGAAATATTGATGTGGAATATAATTTGAAGAAGAATTTCCGCGGTGCTTTAGGTTATAACTTCAATAATACGCCTAAAAATTACCAGCCTTTCAAAAAGGTTAAATTGCTTCGCACTAAAGCTTTCCGATTGATTGGGGATTTCAATTTTTATCTCATGCCCAAATCGCTCTCCTTCCGAACTGATATGAATAGAAGTTATGAGGAGAATCTCTGGCGTAATAAATCAGGCGCTCTACTTATTATTGAACCTACCTATCTTAAAACGTTTAATTGGAATAGAACTTATTCTCTGAAATATGATTTGACAAAAAGCATTAAGATTGATTATAATGCGAGTGCCATAGCCCGTATTGATGAGGCTCCTGGTCGGGTAGATAAAAGTGAAAGTGATTATGAATTTAAGATGGATTCTATATGGACCAATATTAAAAATATGGGTCGTATTACCAGTTTTAACCAAAGTATAAAACTCAATTACGCGTTGCCGATTAATAAACTCCCGTTTATGGATTGGGTGAGTACATCTGTTCAGTATCAAGGAGATTATACATGGACTGCTGCACCTTTATATAAAGATTCGCTTGGTGAATACAAAGAACATCCTTATGCCAATACCATTGAAAATAACCGCACTATTTCGGTCAATGCCAATGGAAATATGACCAACCTTTATAATTACTTTCCATATCTGAAAAAGCTTAACGGCAATACTCGGCCACCACGACAAAATAGAGCTCCTGGCGTATCTGATGAAGACCCCGCCGATTCAACGGCTGTAGATGATGATAAAATTCCGGTTGGTAAAACTATTCTTGATAATTTCCTGAAGTTTTTAATGATGACCAAAAACGTTTCATTTTCATATACCTTAGCTGAAGGAACAGTTTTACCTGGATTTAGAGCTAAACCGGTTGCCATGGGAATGGATTTGGATAATCAGGCGCCAGGATGGGGTTTTGTTTTTGGCGATCAGCGTGATATTAGGCAGTCTATGGTAGATAAAGGGTTAATTACCAATGATACATTGCTGAACAATGCTTTTATGACACGAAAAAACGAGAATATTAATGCTCGGGTGTCACTCGAACCAGCCAATGGCTTTAGAATAGAAATTACTGCAATGAGAAATTATTCCATTAATCACAATGAGTATTTCCGATACGATGGTTCGTCTGGGTTTAAGAGCTACTCTCCTATAGATAATGGTAGTTTTAGTATGTCAATTATTACTTGGAAAACTGCTTTTATTACCGACAATAATGACTATTCTAACAATACATTTATTGAGTTTATGAATTCAAGACCAGGGGTGGCATCTTTAGTAGCTTCGCAGAGCCCTAACTGGGATGGAACATATTTTACCGATAGTATTACCGGACAATCTTATCCAACTGGATATGGCCCTACTTCTCAGGATGTACTGATCCCAGCATTTTTGGCAGCATACACTGGCGGGAATATTAATAAATATGCAAAGAGTAAATTCCCTAAAATTCCTCTGCCCAACTGGCGTATTTCCTATAATGGCTTGACAAAAATTCCTTGGTTTAAGAAACGCTTTAAGTCGTTTACTGTTTCGCATGCTTATCGTTCAACATATAATATTGGTGGATTTACTAGCAATGTTTTATTCAGCGATTTGGATAACGATGGTTATACATTTGTGCAAGATGCAATGGATAATTTTCTTCCGCAATATGAAATTGCGCAGGTAAGTGTTACAGAGCAGTATAGCCCGTTGATTAATCTTGATGCTACCTGGCAAAATAGTCTGATTAGTAAATTTGAGTTTAAAAAATCCAGAAACCTTGCAATGAGTTTTGCAAATAATCAGCTTACAGAAGTGGTGTCAAGTGAAATTACAATCGGTCTTGGTTATCGTTTTAAGGATGTTGAATTGCAGATTTCAAATAAAAGTTTTAAAAGTGATTTGAACCTTAAATTGGATTTCTCTATTAGAAACAATAAAACTATTTTGCGTAAAATTGTTGAAGATGTGAATCAAATTAGCGCTGGACAGAAAGTGATGTCAATAAATGCATCAGCTGAGTATCAGTTGTCTCAAAAGTTTACAATACGGGCATTCTTTGATAAAGTGATTAATAACCCATATATTTCTTCACAGTTCCTTACCAGTAATACCAATGCCGGAATCAGTATGCGTTTTTCACTTGCACAGTAAGGAAATTTTTTTTAAATGAAAAAATGATGTAAATTTGGGCTCGAAAATTAAAAAACAAATTACATAGAAAATGAAAATACCTGACGATTTGAAGTACACCCAAGATCATGAATGGATCAGAGTGGATGGCGAGTTTGCCTTTGTTGGCATTACCGATTTTGCACAATCAGAATTGGGAGATGTTGTTTTTGTTGAGGTGGAAACTGTAGGCGAAGAAATTGAAAAGGAAGATGCTTTTGGAACAATTGAGGCAGTAAAAACTGTTAGCGATATGTTTATGCCTGTAGGTGGAGAAATTGTTGAATTCAACGAAAAACTTCAGGATGCACCAGATCTCATTAACCAAGATCCTTACGGCGATGGCTGGGTGATTAAAGTTAAAATGTCAGATCCTTCAGAAATAAACGACCTGATGGACGCCGAAACCTATAAAGGTCATATTGGCGAGTAAATCATTTTTTAAACATTTCAGGTGGGCCATCCTTTGGATGCTGATAGTTGCTTTTTTAATGGCAATGCCCGGTAGTTCTTTGCCAAAGTTTAATTGGTTCGACAGATTGATGCTTGATAAAGTCGTTCATTTTGGGGTTTATGCCCTGATGTCTGTATTACTTTATCTGGCTTGGCATAGATATAAAGATTATGAAAAACACTATTTCAAAGCTTTTGTAGTTGTTTTTTTAATCGTTGCTGTTTATGCAAGTTTGCTCGAAATTTTTCAGGGATTATATGTGCCTAATCGCAATTATGACCCTTGGGATCTTACCGTTAACTTATTCGGAGATGCATTTGGCTGGTTTGCACTTGTATGTTTGAAATATTTTTATCATCTTTGAAGCGAAATTATACGAATAAAACACATTTGTCATGGAAATTAAAAAAGATTCAAAACACGATCTGGAGAAAATTAAAGGACTACTTTTTCAAGGTGGCTTAATTCTCTCTTTGGCAATAGTTCTTTATGCATTTGAATGGAAGAAAACTGACGGCGGTGGTGAGGATTGGGATCAACTGATGGTTATTGATATCCCTGAAGAGCAAGCAGAAATTACTCGTCAGGAAGAGCCGGAACCTCCAAAACCTGAAAAAACAACCACAGAGTTGGAAATCGTGGAAGATGATGTTGAGGTAGAGGATGATCTTGATATTAATGCAGAAGATGATCAAGACTCTGAAGTTGGCGATTTTGTTGCTCCTATCGATGATGATGAGCCAGTAATTGTTGAAGCTGAGATTTTTACTATAGTTGAAGAACAACCAGCTTTCCCAGGTGGCGAAGAAGCTCTGTTTGAATATCTTCAGAAAAATATTGTGTATCCGCAAATGGCCAAAGAAAGTAATATTCAAGGAACGGTATTTGTTACTTTTGTTGTAGAGCCCGATGGCAATATTTCAAATACACGTGTTTTAAGAGGAATTGGTGGTGGTTGTGATGATGAAGCTGTACGTGTCGTGAAAAAAATGCCTAGATGGGCTCCTGGAAAACAAAGAGGAAAGCCTGTTCGTGTGCAATTCAACCTCCCGATCAAATTTGTATTGCAAGGATAATAATTGTTCGATAATGAAAAACCGACCTCTGGTCGGTTTTTTTTTGCCTTAAACTTAGTGTAAACTGCCATTTACAGATGATCTGTTGCAATGGGCTTCTGTCTGATTTATATTGCATTATAAACTTAAAAACCAATTATTATGAATGCAAAAAAAGACAAAAGAAAAAACCTGGAAAGATATAAGTCTTTGTTTTTCCAATCAGGATTGATTGTTTCTCTGGCAGTAGTTTTATTTGCCTTTGAGTGGAAATCTTTCGATTCGGGTAATCACGTTTTTGTGAGTACCGATTTTGTACTTATTGAAGATGAATTACCACCCGTTGTTCAGGAAAAGAAACAGGAAAAGAAACTGGAAAGAGCTGATGTGAAAGCCGTGGAAGATGATCAGAAAGATGTGAAGGATGTAGATATCAATGTAGAGGATGATCAAAAAAAGGAAGCGAAAAAGTATATTCCTGTTAAAAAAGATCCTATTGATGATCCAGATATTGGTGATGACAAAATAGTTTATAGGGTAGTTGAAGATATGCCTTTGTTTCCTGGTGGAGATGATGCTATGTTTTCATATTTAGCTCATAATATCCAATATCCAATGGCTGCAAAAGAAACTGGTATTCAGGGAACAGTTCATTTAACTTTTGTAATTGAAACTGATGGGTCAATTAGCAATGTTGGTTTACTGAGAGGTATTGGTGGTGGTTGTGATGAAGAAGCTATGCGAGTAGTAAGAAATATGCCTCGATGGACCCCTGGCAATCAGCAGGGTCGCCCTGTAAGGGTACAGTTTACACTGCCTGTTAAGTTTGTTCTCCACTAATCTAGATAACCATTCTTGATGCAATATAACGCCATGCATCCTTTCGAGGATGCATTTTTTGCAGACATTTATTAGATGGTGAGGATTAATCTCTGTTGGTTTCTATGCGTCTGTATAGTTTGTCTCCTCTTCTTGCCAAACGCGGTACCCTGAATGCAAAAAGTTGACCTTTTTCAGCTTTTTCCTGGGCTGAATGATCAATTTGAATTTCTTCAAAATGGCCTTCAATAATGCCTGTTGTAGGACCCGTAATCAAGTATTCTTCCCCTGGAAATACATCTCCTGTCTCCGCTCTGGCTTCAGCCACTCCGATATTGCTGAAATAATTATTGATGGGTCCAATATATTCTTTGGATTTTGACGCAGAAGAACCATGCCTTTTACTCCATTCACCAATTACTTTGCCCATATAATACCCCTCCCAAAATCCACGATTATACACCTTGCCCACTTCTGCCATCCATTCTGTAACTCTTTCCTGAGAATAGGTGTTTTCCTCTATTGCTTTGAGGGCTTCTTTATAAACCCGTATAACTGTTCCAACATATTCTGCAGGACGTCCGCGACCTTCAATTTTCAAAATGCTAACACCTGCTTCCACAAGTTTATCAAGAAAGGATAGGGTGGCAAGGTCTTTAGGCGACATGATGTATTGATTGTCAACTTCGAGTTCCACACCGCCTTCAAGATCCGTTACTTTATATGGGCGGCGACAAATCTGGGTGCATGCACCTCTATTGGCACTGCTGTTCATATTGTCAAGACTTAGGTAGCATTTTCCACTAATGGCCATGCAAAGAGCACCGTGCGCAAAGAGCTCAATTCGTAGGGGTTTGCCAGATGGACCACAAATATTTTTATCAAGAATGAGTGCGTTGAGCTCATGTACCTGAGCAAGATTCATTTCTCTTGAAAGCACAATAACGTCGGCCCATTGAGAAAAAAACTCTGCAGCCTTGTGGTTTGTGATATTGCTTTGTGTTGACATGTGAATAACGAGTCCAAGATCTTTGGCTTTATTTAAAACGCTGATATCTGTGGCAATAATAGCATCTATTCCAGCATCTTTTGCCTGTGCCAATATTTGATAGACTTTGTCAATTTCCTCATCGAAGATTACCACATTTAATGCAAGATATGCTTTAGCATTATGCTCCCGACAAAGACGAACTATTTTGGGTAAATCATTTTCTGTGAAATTTACGGCCGATCCTGATCGCATATTCAGGTTGCCAATGCCAAAATATACAGAGTCGGCACCATTTTGAAGGGCGCTCATTAGCGAATCAAATGAGCCAACAGGAGCTGTTATTTCTACGTTCATAAAACACATTTATGCAAAAGTACTACATTTCTTAGTCCTGAATTTAATTTTTATTATCGTTAACAAAGTGTTAAAGAGAATGAGCCTAAATGATTGTTTTTTATTTTTACTTACAAATCTAACAATTGTGCCTATGAAGAACTTAATTTTTATGTTTGTTATGTTGTATGCTACAGCATTAACAGCACAAACCGTTGACGAAGCAATAGAATGGAATGATGATATTGTGTTGACACAGTCAGTATTGCTCCTATGAGGATGATTTAATTTCTGCAATTGCTGAAGATAAATCAACAGATTCAATTGCTGTTGCGTATTTTAATTACCTTACTTTCATTAATGTTGCTATTGATTATTATGCAGATGAGGATCCTTTCGATACTAAGGATACTTTTAGAAAAGCGATAATAAAGTTATTGAGTGAGTTTAAAGAAATCGCGGCAAACGAATATGCTGAATTGATTTATATCTATCTGAAGCCTGCAGATGATTTGTCAGATTCTGATTATGATAGGTGGGATGTTTTAATTGCTGAGATTGATAAAGTAGAAGGAGAAAGCAATGATAATTTCCTTGAAGCTCAGAAGCAATTTGCGGCTCAGTATGGTTTTTCATTGGGCGATTAAAATCGTAAACAATATTAAATTTGCACAGGTTTTGCATTAAAGCCTGTGCATTTTCTTATTAACTAAATTCAATTATTATGAAATATTTATTGACAATGTTTTTTTGCTTTTCGATTTTTACTGCTCAGGCTCAAACAGTTGATGAAGCTATTAAATGGAATGATGATATTGTAGCCAGTCAGATCATGATGCTTTCTCTTGAAGATGAGTTAGTAAGTGCGATAACAGATAATGGAGCCATTGATACTATTGCTGTTGCCTATGTTGATTATTTGACGTTTTTAAATGAAGCCATAAATTATTACGAAGGACTTACAAAGTTTGATCGTAAAGATATATTCCGTAAAGCATATCTTGACTTACTCTACGCATTTAGAGATGTTGCGACAATTGAATATGCAGAAATTCTCAAAATCTGGTTTAAACCTGAAGATGATTTGACTGAAGAAGATTTTAACAGATGGGATGAGTTGATAGAAATAATTGAAAGCAAGGAGGTGAAAAGCAACAATGCCTTTTTGGAAAAGCAAAATGATTTTGCAAAGCAATATAAATTTTCATTAAATGATTAGTTAGGCCTTTTAATTGTCAGATTTAACTAAAATATCTGCGAGAAGAGTATTTTTTTTATATATTTGAACCGTAAAAACCATTATTAACAAAAAATCCGAAAATGAAAAAGATTTTTCTTACCCTTGGAGTAGCAGTAGTTTTTCTTATGACTATGACCTCTTGTGGACCTACAACAGAGGATGCTATTGCTAAAAACGACGAAATTGTAGCTGATCAGAAAGCTATGTTGAAACTTGAAGACGACCTCATTTCTGCTATTACCGAAGATGGTGATATCGATGTAATCGAAGATGCTTATGATGAGTATGTTGATTTTCTGGAAAAAACTTTGAAAGAATATGAAGATATGGAAGCTTTCGACGATAACGATACCTTCCGTAAGGCAATGATTGCTCTTCTTACTGAGTTTACCGATGTTGCTAAAAATGAGTACAGAGATCTTATTGACATTTGGTCAAAAGATGCTGAAGATTTAACTGAGCAGGATTTTGACGATTGGGATAATCTAATTGAAGATATCGACGACAAAGAAGGTGAAGCAAATGATGCTTTCCTTGATGCACAGAAAGATTTTGCTGCTGAGTACAATTTTGAGCTCGTTGGTGACTAAGAAATTATTTATTTCGAAAAAATGGCTGTCTTATGGCAGCCATTTTTTGATTAAAACAGTTTAGCCATTTATTAATTTGTTTTTAATGAATAAAATTTTTCTTTCTTTGATTGTTTTGCTGGCAGTGTTAATTTCTTGCTCATATTCTGATGAGGAAAAGCAGCAGGCCGAAAACTTATATGAAACTGTTTTGATTTCCGTTTCTAATATTGTAGAAGCAGATAGTACCTATGGCATTTGTTTGCAATATCTTATGCGAGAAATGCAAAAGCCTCTTTTGAAAAGGGATAAAGATGCTAGAAAACAGGTTGAAGATTCAGCAAAAGTCTTAATTATTAGATATGATTCTTTACTCAATACAATTTCAACGTCGTGTGCCAGAATTGATTCTGCAGAGATATTTGATGACAAACTTGATATTCTCAGCCCTGCTAAGAATTTGTGCCAGGCTTATGAGAAAGTAAGCAATGAAGAATATAAAGTAATTTGCGATCGAGTTTCGAATTTCAAATTCCCGGTAAATGATGCAGAATACACAGAGATATTAAGTCTGACATATACTGCAGACTCATTGCTGAATGAGAGAGTATCAGTTCTGAATGAGATTATGAAAGAGTTTGCCGGTAAGTACGATCTTATTCCTGAGAAGGAATAATTTTAATCAATAATTCATCTAATTGTTTTGAGCTAACTGCAGAAGGAGCATCCGACATGGTATCGCGCCCGTTATTGTTTTTTGGGAAGGCAATAAAATCGCGGATATTATTTTGCCCAGCCATAATAGCAGTAAACCGATCAAACCCAAAGGCAATCCCTCCGTGAGGTGGGGCTCCGTATTTGAAAGCCCCCAGAAGGAACCCAAATTGGGCTTCAGCTTCTTCAGGAGTAAATCCTAATGCTTCAAACATTTGCATTTGTATTTCCCTATCATGAATACGGATAGAGCCTCCACCAATTTCCACACCGTTTATTACCAGATCATAAGCATTTGCACGAACATCTCCTGGTGCGCTTTTTAGTTTGCTCATATCTTCTTTTCTTGGCGAAGTGAAAGGGTGGTGCATGGCAAAAAATCTTTGCTCGTCTTCATTCCATTCAAGTAATGGAAAATCAACAACCCAAAGGGGAGCATATTTCTTTGGATCTCTTAAATTAAGGCGTGTTCCCATTTCAAGTCTGAGTTCTCCTGCAGCATTTAATACTTGTTTTTCATTTCCAGCTAAAATTAGAATCATGTCACCTTCATTACTTCCACAGGCATCAATCCATTCTTTTTTATCTTCTTCACTGAAAAATTTATCAACAGAGCTTTTCATGGTGCCATCTTTTTCAAATTTCATCCAAATGAGGCCACTTGCACCAATTTGAGGTCGTTTTACCCATTCAGTAAGTGCGTCAATCTGCTTTCTCGACCACTCGGCTGCATCGGGCACAGACAGAGCAATAATCTCTTCTGCATCATCAAAAACCTTAAAGCCTTTTCCTTTGCTTATCTTGCTTATATTATGCAGTGGCATGTCGAAACGCAGATCAGGCTTGTCAGATCCATATTTAGCCATGGCTTCAGAATAAGGCATGCGGATAAATTCTTCACATTCAATTCCTTTAATTTCTTTAAGAAGATGACGGGTTAACCCTTCAAAAGTGTTGAGTATGTCTTCTTGTTCTACAAAAGACATTTCGCAGTCAATTTGTGTAAATTCGGGTTGACGGTCTGCTCTTAGATCTTCATCACGGAAGCATCGTACAATTTGAAAGTACTTGTCAAATCCCGAGACCATTAGCAATTGTTTATAGGTCTGAGGAGACTGGGGCAATGCATAAAACTCATTGCTGTTTAATCGAGAAGGAACAATAAAATCGCGAGCTCCCTCTGGTGTGCTTTTTATAAGAAAGGGTGTTTCGATTTCAAGAAAATCAAGATCACTAAGGTATTTTCTAATTTCAATACCTATTTTATGCCTTAGAATAATGTTTTTTTGAAGTGGCGAACGACGTAAATCGAGATAACGATATTTCATGCGCAATTCATCCCCTCCATCACTTATTTCTTCAATTGTAAATGGAGGAGTTTCTGCTTTATTTAGAATGATGAGCTCGTCTACATCTATTTCAATATCCCCGGTTGGCATTTGTTGATTTTTATTGCTTCGCTCTACTACGCTACCCGAAATCTGAATAACAAATTCCCGGCCCGCTGCACGTGCTTTGCTACATAAATCTGATTTGGTTTCCATATTGAAAACCAGCTGGCTAATTCCGTAGCGATCTCTTAAATCTATAAATGTCATGCCTCCCAGATCTCGTATTCTCTGTATCCAGCCGGCGAGTTTAACTTTTTGTCCGCAATCTTCAATTCGCAGTTCTCCGCAATGATGTGTTCGATACATTTTTTAAATCTTTTTGCGAAAATAGCAATAATCATTGACTAAAATGGGTTATTTTTACAGGGTAAATGTAAGAGGTAAGATGCGAACAGGTTTTTTTATAATATTTTTAATTGTTTCACTCATTGGTGTCGGTCAAAAAAACCTGATTTACAATGGTGGCTTTGAAATATATAAAAACTGCCCTGAAATGCATAATCAGTATCATTCTGGTGTAACTGAGTTAGTTCCTGGATGGTTTATTGTAAATTCCTCTACTCCTGATTATTTTAATATGTGTAGTCAAAATAGCCAGGTTGGAGTTCCGGAAAATTTTGCAGGTACTATGCCTCCAAAAGAAGGAGCCGCTTATGTGGGAATGATTTTAAGAGCAGATACCAATCGATATATGTTTTCGAGGGCATATAATGAGCATTTGCAAACCACTTTGCTGGCACCGCCAGTGCGCAATAAGCTTTATTGTTTTCATTTTTATTATGTTTTATCATCGGAAAGTGGTATTGCCGCCAATGGGTTATCTGTTTATCTAAGCGCAAATAAACCATCGTGGGAAGAAGCCACAGAGCATTTTTCATTTACTCCACAAATGCAAATGCCATTAGATACTATATTGTCGGAGCAAAAGCAATGGCAATTATATTCAGGAGCTTTTAGGGCAAGTGGAGAAGAGCGATATTTGAGTATTGGTGCATTTATGGACTATTCTGATACACATTATTTAACCATAGTTTCAAATGCAAGTAAGGAAATTCATTCTTTTGCATATTATTTGTTCGATGATTTTAGCTTATATGAGATTGATTCGCTTGAACAGTGTAATTGTAATGTAATCAATACTCAGCTTGATTCTTTTCCTGAGATTGAGTTTGCGAAGGAAGAGATTGATCCTTTTATGGAGGACGTTGATATTGGCGAAACCATCATATTGCGGAATATATATTTTGAATTCGACAAATCTACGTTGCTTCCTCATTCATTTACTGAATTGGATCGTGTTTATCAGCTGATGTGTCAATACCCTAAAATGCAGATTGAAATTCGAGGGCATACAGATAATACGGGTTCCGATTCATATAATCAGGCATTGAGCGAAGCCCGTGCTAAATCTGTATTGGAGTATCTTTACTCAAAAGGCATATCTTTGTCCCGTATGAAATATTGTGGGTTTGGTTCTTCTGTGCCTATTGCCGATAATTTTCTAGTCGAGGGACGACAGATGAATCGTCGAGTAGAAATAAAAATACTGAATAAATGATTTTTGATGATGCCTATTTCATGAAAGAGGCTTTAAAGGAAGCTGAAAAAGCCTATGCTGCTGGTGAAGTGCCTGTAGGAGCAGTTTTGGTGCATGACAATAAAATTGTAGCGAGGGCTCATAATCAAACGGAGCTTCTAAATGATGTTACGGCTCATGCTGAAATATTATTAATTACATCTGCAGCAGCATCTATGGGAACAAAGTATTTTGAAGGTTTTTCTTTATATGTTACATTAGAACCTTGTGTTATGTGTGCTGGGGCAATTCGTTGGGCAAGACTGGGTTGTATTGTGTATGGAGCTTCAGATGAAAAGGCAGGGTATTCAATATATTCTCCTGATATTCTGCATCCTAAGACGAAAGTTTCGTCGGGTGTGGAAAAGGATGATTGCGCTGAGATACTAAAAAACTTTTTTAGAGAGAAAAGAGAAATATAAGGAAAAAGCAAATTATTTCGTCATTTAGCCATAAATTGTCTATTTAATTTTAGATATTATGGGATTAATTATTAATTTTGCAGAAATAAATTATTAATAACTTGGGGTATGCGTAAATATTTTTTGCTAAGCCTGTGCTTATTACTTTGTGGATTAGCTTCTTATGCTCAACCGGAAGATATTTATTCTTTGATGGAAAAGAATAAGGATTATAAGAATGAGTATGAGAATGCTGAGCTATTATTGTTGGACAAAAATTTTGAGCAGGCTGTTCTGATATACGAAAAGTGGGATTCTATTTATCCTGGGAATCCAAACTTAAGTTTCAAAATTGGGTATTGCTATGCCAATATGAGTAGCGATAAACCCAGAGCAATTCCTTATCTTGAGAAGGCAAGCAGCAGTGTCGTTCAGGAATATATGGGAGATGCACTCGAAATGAATGCACCTGTTGACCTGTATTTTTATTTGGCTCAGGCATATCATGTTGATTATAAGTTTGGAAAGGCCATTGAAAACTATGATCGTTTTTTGAAGTATGCAGAATTTGATAATCCTGAATTTGCTGATTCCGTGAAAATGCTGAAGGAAAAATCCTATACAGCAATTAAAATCATTAATAACCCATTGAGTATTCGAATTGAGAATCTTGGAGATAAAATTAATACCATTTATCCGGAATATTCTCCTGTTTTAACGATGGATATGAAAACTTTGTATTTTACTTCTCGCCGAGAAGGAAGTACGGGAAACAAGAAGGATTATAAAGGTCTTTATTTTGAGGATGTGTATTATACGAGCTTAATAGATGGTAAGTGGTCTGATGCCAAGCATGTTGGAGGGAAAATCAATACGGTTGGGCACGAAGCAACTATTTCTATTTCTCCTGATGGCAAAACTCTATTTCTATATCGTGACGACAAGGGCGATGGAAATATTTATACCAGTGAGTTGAACGGAGAGGATTGGTCAAAACCTGAAAAGCTTCCCAATACCATTAATACAGAAAACTGGGAAACCCACGCTTGTCTTTCACCAGATAAAAACACTATGTATTTTGTAAGTGACCGTCCTGGTGGATACGGTGGTCGTGATATTTATATGAGTGAAAAAATTAAAGGTGAATGGGCTGAACCCGAAAATCTTGGGTCAACCATTAACACGCAATTTGATGAGGATGCGCCTTATATGCTTCCTGATGGATATACTCTTTATTTTGCTTCTCAGGGACATGAGAATATGGGTGGATTTGATATTTTTATTTCAACCATTTCTGTGGATGGGTTTTGGTCTTCACCTGAAAATATTGGATATCCGATTAATACAACTGAAGACGATGTTTTTTACATGCCTACTCCTGACGAAAAGCATGCGTTTTATTCCTCATCCAAGAATTATGGATTTGGTGCGCAGGACTTATATTACATTACTATTGTAAAGCCAAAGAAAAAAACCATCAATCTTCGCGGACGTGTTGCTGATGCCACTTCATTTAGGGCATTAAAAGCGGATGTGGAGATTTATTCAAAAACCTCCAATACCAATATTGCAAGCTTGATATCTAACGAAGATGATGGTGCTTATGCAACAAGTCTTTTGTTAGGTCATGATTATGTGATTAAAGCTAAAGCAGATGGTTACAAAATGGGAGAATACACTCTATCGGTAAACGATAATGAAAAAAGAGATTTACTTATTTTAGATCTTTTCCTCGATCCATTATTATTGGCCGGAGATACAGCTAAAGCAAATATTGAAGATGTACGCGTTGGAGAAAAAATTGTCTTGAACAATATTTTTTACGATTTTGACCGTGCTACTCTCAGACCAGAGTCTGTTCAAGAATTGACCCGATTGGTAAAATTAATGAGTGATATTCCTTCTTTAAAAATTGAAATTTCGAGCCATACCGATGATGTTGGATCAGATGAGTATAATATGAAGCTCTCTGAAGAACGTGCTCAATCTGTGGTATCGTTTTTGATAAAGAGTGGAATTGATAAGAATAGATTGGTTGCCAAAGGATATGGTGAAACAGAACCTATTGCAACCAATACGAGTGAAGAAGGACGTCAGATGAACAGACGTACCGAATTCAAGATTTTAAGCAAATAATTGAAGTTGAAAGATAAAAAATGACGTTATGATAAAGAAAGTTCTTTTTGCAGTTCTCATGTTGTTTTCAACATTTTTTAAGGTGTCAGCCGATGAGGGGATGTGGTTGCCGCTTTTAGTTGATAGGCTAAATTACACCGACATGAAAGAAATGGGTCTGCAGCTTACTGCAGATGAAATTTATAGCATTAATCACTCCAGTCTAAAAGATGCAATTGTGTCTATGAATGATGGAATGTGTACTGCTTATATGGTGTCTAAGGAAGGTTTGATGATGACCAATCATCACTGTGGTTTGGAGTATATTACTGAAAATGCTATTAAGTATAATTCAGATTATATACAAAATGGTTTCTGGGCTTATGATAAGAAGCAGGAATTGTACAATCCGAACCTTACAGCTACATTTTTGGTTCGTGTTGAGGATGTTACTTCAAAAATATTAGCGAAAGTAAACAATAAAATGACTGCTGAAGAGTGGAATGCAGCTGTAGATGAAATTTCTGCCAAGCTCGAAGCAGAAGCAGTTAAAGGAACTCACTATAAAGCAGAGGTGAAAAGCTTCTTTAAAGGTAATGAGTTTTATCTTTTTGTTTACGAGGTTTATCGCGATGTTCGCCTTGTAGGTGCTCCACCAATGGCTATTGGTAATTTTGGTGCTGATTCTGATAACTGGTTGTGGCCTCGTCATACCGGAGACTTCTCTTTCTTTAGAGTTTATATGGGCCCTGATGGGAAGCCAGCTCCTTATGATAAAAGAAAAAATATTCCCTATGTGCCTAAATACCATATTCCTGTTTCAACACAAGGTGTAAATGAAGGTGACTTCACCATGGTACTGGGTTATCCTGGTACAACAGATCGTTTCATGACCAGTACGGGAATTCAGATAGCACTCGATGAAATTAATCCCTCGATTGTTAAAATTCGTGATTCCAAGCTTCGCCTAATGAAAGAAGCCATGGATAGCGATCCTTCTATTAAATTGATGTATCGTTCAAAATACAATCGCTCTTCCAATTATTGGAAATATTATATTGGTCAAACTGAGGTTCTGAAAAGGCTTAAGGCTTATGATAAGAAAAAAGCCATGGAAGATGATTTTACCAAATGGGTAAATGCCAGTGCTGATCGTAAGAGTAAATATGGTGAAGCCTTCAATATTATTAATGGTGCTTATCAGGACCTGACAAAATATCGTAGAGCCTATGTTTACTATAGAGAAGCAATTTTTAGAGGTCCCGAAATAATTAGCTTTGCAAATAAATTCGATTCTTTATACTTCTATCTAAAGACAGATGAAATTCCTGAGGATCTTAGGCTGGCTAAAGTAGCAGACCTTAGCACTAAACTGAAATATTATTCATCAAATTATTACTTCAATAGCTATAATATGGAAGTTGATAAGAAGCTTTTTGTGAGCTTGCTTAGAATATTGTTTGATGATCTTGACAGTGAATTTTATCCTTCTTTCTTCGATGATGTTCAGAAAAAGTATAAATCAAATTTTTCACTTTATGCAAACTTCCTCTTTGAAAAATCAATATTTGGAAGTAAGGAAAGTATTTATGAGTTTTTGCGTGACCCAAGTGCAAAAGTAATGGAGAAAGATCCTGCATTTATTGCAATGCAGTCTTGTTATTCAAAGTATGACGAAATTAACGAAAAATACAATAAGGTTAGTGATGTGCTCGAAAGTGGTGAGCGTATATACATGGCAGGTCTTCTTGAAATGAACAATGGTAAACGTAAGTTTTATCCAGATGCAAACAGTACTATGCGTCTCACTTATGGCAAGGTTACAAATTACACCCCAACAGATGGTATTGAAAAACCATATTATACAACTATCGATCAGTTGATTTCACGCGAAGATCCAAATAATCCTGATTTTATCGTTCCTGAGAAACTGAAAGACTTATATGCAAAGAAGGACTTTGGAAGGTATAAAGATGCCAATGGCACTATCCCTGTTTGTTTCCTTACAGACTGTGATGTGACAGGTGGTAACTCAGGTGCTCCGATATTAAATGGTAAAGGAGAGCTCGTTGGTATTGTTTTCGATATTAACTGGGAAGCTACTGCTTCAAGTTTAAGTTATGTTCCCGAACAAACTAGAACTATCAGTACTGATATTCGCTATGTTCTTTTCATAGTTGAAAAATATGCGGAGGCAACTAACATTATCGATGAACTTGATATTCGTTAAGCTGAATATTTAGAAATTTCTAAGGGCTGTCAAAAAAAAATTGGCAGCCTTTTTTTTGAAAATGCCATAACTCAATTCAGAAATACTTGCTTTCGCAGACTGGTTTTTGTATATTAGTTGGTTGTAAAGAGTGGTATAGTAATTCTTTACATGAATGGTGGATTAAAGTAATTTAATTGTTGTCGGGCTATGCAAAAGCTTAATCGAAGAATTTTGCTGTTTAGTATTTTAATGCTTGTAGGTGTCAGTCTTACTTTAAGCGTTTATATACGTGAAAATTCAGAACGTATATCAGCTGTTTCAGTATCAAATCATTCTATTTTTTTTATTGAAAGCTCTGATTTTGATCGAAATTTTGATAACTCTAGCCAAAATTCTGAAGAAATTCTACCAGATTATATCTATCAGAGACAAAAATGGGAAATGTTTTTGGCGAATCATCCATATTCTCAGACTGAGCATAAAACAGATGAGGAGTGGAAGGAACTGCCAAAAGCAGACCGACCTGATATGGCTATGCAGCTCGATTTCTTCAAAACAGTAGATCCTGCATTAGGGGAAGTGCCTTATGAAAGACTTGCTATTGCTGCAAAGCAAATGCAGGAAATGATAGATAAAAATAAAGCGGCTATTTCTGGTGTGAGCTGGTTGGAACGAGGTCCAAATAACGTGGGTGGCCGTTCAAGAGCATTAATGTTTGATCCGAATGATGTAACAAATAAAAAGGTCTGGGCTGGTGGTGTTGGTGGTGGTTTATGGTATACCAATGATATTACTGCGGCTTCTCCTACTTGGACTAAAGTGAATGATTTGTGGAGTAATATTTCTATTAGTACTATTGCATATAACCCGGCCAATACACAGGAATTTTATGTAGGAACAGGTGAAGGTTGGTATAATGGTGGAGCACAACGTGGTGCTGGAATTTGGAAATCAAGTGATGGTGGCGCAACGTGGGTACAACTTGCAGCAACCGATCCCGGAGCATATAATAGTGGAAGCAATTTTCATTATGTTCAAAAAATTGTAGTTAAGCCTAATGGTACTATCATTGCGGCTTGTCGTGGTTATTTTATAAACAGGGGCGGTATTTTGCGATCTACCGATGGTGGTAACACCTGGGCTCAGGTTCTAAGTGTTTATACCGGTGCCGGAACATTATATGATAGAGCTGCAGATGTTGAAATTGCTGCAAACGGTGATTTATATTCCAGTTTTGGCTGTTTTTCTCAAGGGAAAATATACAAATCTACCAATGCAAATGACGGTGCTTTGGGTACATGGGTCGATATCACTCCAAGTCCTGCAGCAAATGAGCAACGAATTGAAATTGCATGCGCTCCTTCTAATTCAAATGTGATTTATGCCGTTGCTCATGGTGGTAGCGGTGATAATGATGTGGAATGGTTCAAGAAAAGCACTAATGGTGGTAGTTCTTGGGCAGACATTACGACTCCTCAAATGATAGATGGTTCTGGAGATGATTTTACCAGAGCTCAAGCATGGTACGATCTTATTCTGGCAGTTCACCCAACCAATCCAAATCTGGTTATTGTTGGGGGAATTGATTTGCATCGTACAACAGATGGTGGTACAACATGGACAGGAATATCGCATTGGTATGGTGGTTATGGAGAGCCTGAAGTGCATGCCGATCAACATGCTATTGTGTTTAGACCAGGGAGCAGTAATGAATTGGTTTTTGGGAATGATGGTGGTATCTATTATTCTTCAGATGCAGGAAACTCGGCAGCAAACCCAAGTTTTAGTAATAAAAATACCGGATATAATGTTACTCAGTTTTATGCTTGTGCAACCAAAAATGAAGTGAATAGTCATTATTTTCTTAGTGGTGCGCAAGATAACGGATCACAACAATTTACGCAACCTGGAATGAATAGTACTACAGAAGTTACCGGAGGTGATGGCGCTTTTTGCCATATCGATCAGGTGAATCCAGATATACAGATTACTTCGTATGTGTACAATACTGTTTTTCGTTCTCTTGATGGGGGAAATACTTTTCCCCAGATTACATCAAATACTACAGGCCACTTTATCAATCCATCAGATTATGATAGCCAAAGAAAAATTCTGTATTCCGCTGATAGCGATAATAGGTTGAGGAGAATTAGTAATATCGATGGTTCACCTACAAACGGAACAATGACAATAACTATTGGATCGGTAGGCTCTGCTCAGATTTCAACCTTAAAAGTGAGTCCATATAATGATGTAGTTTTTCTTGGCGTTGAAAATGGCAGGATATATAAGTTGACTAATGCAAGCACCGGAAGCCCTACGCTTACAAGAATTGACAATGGCACAATACCTATTACTGCTTCAGGTTGGGTGAGTTCTATAGACGTGGGTGCAAATGATAATCAGTTGCTGGTTACGTATTCAAACTATGGTGTAGCATCTGTTTGGGAAACTACTGATGGTGGAACAAATTGGTATGATAAAGAAGGCAACCTGCCAGATATGCCTGTTCGATGGGCGATTTATAATCCTAATGACAGAAACGATGTATTATGCGCAACTGAATTAGGGGTTTGGAGTACTGATAATTTTCAACCCGGAACTTCAAATGCACCAACGTATGGTCCCAGTAATATTGGATTAGCCAATACGCGTTGCGATATGCTCGAACTTAGGCCAATAGATAATGTAGTAGTAGTAGCTACTCATGGCAGGGGATTATTTACAACCGATATTTTTGCCACATCTCAGGTGGCAGATTTTGGCGTAGATCAAACTTACTCATGTACTGGAAGTTTAACTGTGCAGTTTATAGATGCGAGTCTTAATCCAAATGGCGATTGGGCCTGGGATATAGATGATAATAGCACAACCGATTATACTACACAAAACCCGTCGCATACGTATAATGCCGATGGATTGTATTCTGTGAAACTCGATATTGACGGAGGTGCAGCGAGCATAACTAAAAACAATCTTATTTTGGTGCAGAGTAGTTCTCCAACCGCTTGTACAACTTGTACATTTCTTGCAACCAGTAACCCTGGAAATGGTTTTGGAATCGGGGTTTCGTATTTTGGATTAGAAAATATTAGCAATTCAACCAGCTATAATGATGCTCAGTATAGTGATTATTCTTGTTCTTATTTCACCAATCTTGATCTGAACACTATGTATAATATTAGTGTTACCACAGGAACAGCCAATCCTGAGGGAGCAAGAGTCTATATCGATTATGACGATGATGGAGATTTGGAAGCATCAGAAGCTGTGGTAAGTTTTCCTTCTAATACTGCCGGATTTAGAACTTTGTCTTTTACTACTCCGGCAAGTGGTGTAGTCTTGAATAAAGGGTTGAGGATGAGGGTGGTGTCTAGCTTTGGAGGCGTGCCGGCTACTCCATGCAGTACCGGAACTTATGGCCAGGCGGAAGATTATACTGTTTATTTTTACGATGCTTCGACACTCCCGGTTGAGCTTGTTTCATTTACATCTGAGTGCTCAGAAAATGGAACTCTGTTGAGTTGGAGCACAGCGTCAGAACAAAATAATATGGGTTTTGAAGTTGAACGATCAACAGATTTGAAAAATTGGATCACGATTTCAAAAATTCAGGGAGCCGGAAACAGCAATCAGATTGTCGATTACAGTTTTACAGACTTGGAAGGTGTCGGTTCACTGTATTATTATCGACTCAAGCAGATCGATTTCAATGGGAAATATGCCTATTCTAATGTGATTGAAAGTGATTGTATCAGTTTTGAAGGACTTTCTGAAATAGTAATTCTTCCAAATCCTGTTGCAGATAATCTGAATGTAAAATTATCAGTTGCGCTAGATGAAAGTGCGATTGTGTATATTCAGGATATGTATGGAAAAACTGTTCTACAAGAAGAAGCAGATCTGCTGCGTGGCGAAAACCAATTGCAGTATGATGT
>JAFGWG010000101.1 GCA_016937255.1 Bacteroidales bacterium | reverse complement strand
CCGAAGGGATGAAATGATTCTATCCCCGAGAACAACTACGCCAAAATCCCGAAGGGATGAAATGATTCTATCCCCGAGAACAACTTCGCCCAAACCCCGAAGGGGTGACATGATAATTCGTATTTTTGCAAAAAAGCCAAGATGACCAGAAAGAAACGCCTGGAGAAAATAATAGAAATTTTCCGTACGGAGATGCCGAGCCCGGAGACTGAACTCAATTACGGAAGCCCGTATCAACTTGCAGTTGCAGTGATTCTCAGCGCCCAATGCACCGATGTACGCGTGAATAAAATCACCCCCGATCTTTTCAAAGCATTTCCCGAAGCCAAGGACCTTGCCGCGGCAGAGGAAGTGGAGATTTTCGAATACATCAAATCCTGCTCCTACCCTAATAGCAAGACCAAAAATCTGCGAAATATGGCCATTAAGCTTATGAAGGATTTCAAAGGCGTATTTCCTGAAGACCCCGACGATATGCAAAAACTTCCGGGCGTCGGCCGCAAAACCGCCCATGTGCTCGGATCAGTGCTTTATGGACAGAATGTTTTGGCCGTAGATACCCATGTGCACCGTGTTTCGGTTCGTATAGGCCTCACCCCAAAAGCCAAAAACCCCGTTCAGGTTGAGCGTGGTCTGGTGGAAATTGCTCCCGAAGATATTCTCCATCACCTTCATCATTGGCTCATTCTACACGGACGTTATACCTGCAAAGCCCGAAAACCTCAGTGTAAGCAGTGTAATATCACCGAATACTGCAGCTACTTTACTAAAGAACAAAAGAAAGCCACAAAATAATGAGCAAACGTTTCTTTATAAGTGCTATAGGAACAGACTCGGGAAAAACTTTGGCCTCTGCAATCTGTTGCCGACATCTGAATGCTGCCTACTGGAAACCCATTCAAAGTGGCCCGGAATATGATAGCACCCAAATTCAAAAATGGCTCAATGGCAATGTGGAAATCCTGCCTGAGGCATTTAAGCTGACTCAACCCATGAGCCCGCACATTGCTGCCGAGAAAGACGGGTTGGAAATCTCTGAATCCACCCTCAGTTTACCCGACTATGATGGCAATATGATCGTGGAATCTGCCGGCGGCCTGATGGTTCCTATCAATGATAAAGGTCTTATTATGGCAGATTTGGCTAAATTGTGGAATTTGCCCGTAATTTTGGTAATTAATCATTATTTGGGTGCAATTAATCATAGTCTTTTATCATTGGAGTACTGCAAAACACATAATATTGAGCTTGCTGGCATTATTTTCAACGGAAAAGATACGTTTGGAAACGAAGATATCATCCTGAAACATTATCCTCTACCTGTTATTCTTAGAATTCCTCAACTGGAGCAAATTGATGAAATGGCAATTGATAATCTCGCCAAAGAAGTGAAACTATGAATGAATTGATTGAGAAGGATTTACAATACGTCTGGCATCCGTTTTCACAAAAAGAAGACGATGATCTGATGCTGGTGGCCGATCATGCTAAAGGTTCAAAAGTGTACACCACAGACGGTCGTGAGCTTATCGATATTGTGTCCTCCTGGTGGGTGAATATGCACGGGCATTCGCACCCGTATATTGCACAGAAAATTTACGAGCAGGCGCTTCAGATGGAGCAAGTTATTTTCGCTGCATTTACGCATAAACCGGCGGTAGAACTGTCGGAGCGCATTGTAAAACTCACCCCTGATGGTCTCGATCGCGTATTTTTCTCCGATAACGGCTCCACTGCAGTGGAAGTAGCCCTCAAAATGGCTATTCAGTTACGCAAAATTCAGGGGTATAAGCAAGTGCAGGTGCTGGCTCTGCACAATTCCTATCATGGCGATACTTTCGGAGCCATGGCGGTGGGTGAGCGTGGTATTTTTACGGCGTATCATCAGGATATGCTCTTTGATGTGTATTACCTCACAGTGCCCGAAGACGAAGAAGGCTGGCTCGCATTTGAGGCTGCCTGCAAAGCCAATAAAGGCGGGGTATTCATTTACGAGCCACTTGTACAGGGTGCAGGCGGAATGCTGATGTACAGCCCCGCAACTCTTCAAAAGATGCAGCAAATCTGTCGCAATAACGATATTCTTCTTATTGCCGATGAAGTGATGACCGGCTTCGGTAGGACAGGGAAGATGTTTGCCTCTGAATACAGCCCTATAAGCCCCGATTTTATGTGCTTGTCTAAAGGATTGACGGGTGGTGCCATGCCTATGAGTCTCACATTGTGTAGCAACGATACTTATGAGCTGTTCAAAGCCAGCAAAGACAGGGTTTTCTATCATGGACATTCTTATACCGCCAATCCTTTGGCTTGTGCCGCGGCTTTGGCATCGCTCGATCTCTTTGAGATGGAAAATACCATGCAAAAGATTGCTCAAATTGCCGAATGGCACAGAGTATTTGCCAAAAGATTGACTTCCAGCGCTAAAGTGAAAAATATACGCCGGCAAGGGATAATTCTTGCTTTTGATATCATTAGCGAAGAAGAAACCGGATATTTGAACAGTCTGAGACGTAAAGTTTTGGAGTTTTTTCCAAATAATGGCGTTCTATTGCGTCCGCTGGGCAATACCCTATATTTGCTACCACCGTATTCATTGACGGAGGAGGAGCATGGGTTGGTTTGTGATGTGATTT
The DNA here is from genome assembly GCA_016937255.1 of Bacteroidales bacterium. GTDB lineage: Bacteria > Bacteroidota > Bacteroidia > Bacteroidales > DTU049 > BM518. The sequence continues at coordinate 33,218 of JAFGWG010000101.1, read as the reverse complement.
TGAGGTTTTTGTGCACACTTTGATCTTCCGTAGATCACGGGTATATCGCTGATTTCTTTAGGGGTTTTGGAGACAAGGCATGCCTTGTCTTTACGTGTTTATGTTTCAGCGTATATCATCGTCAAATTTCACCCTCTTGCTCACCCTCTTGCTCTTGCTCTTGCTCTTGCTGTTTATGCGCCTAATCCGTCTCCGCCCTAAACTCCTCGCATCCGGGCAGTATTTGCCGCCATCCCTGTGCACTATAGTCATCGGATGACTCAGAGTCATCCGATGACTACGCCTCCCGCAGAATTCTCAGCTCCCCACCTGCAGCAAGTAGCTTCCTTCGGTCGCTCTTGCCTGCAGGGCAAATATCTGCCCGGCTGCTGCGGGGTACCGGGCTCCGCCGGGGCGATGGCTTTTCTTCACTCTCGCTCTCACTCTCGCTCTCACTCACTCTCGCTCTGTAAAGCCGCTGCGAAAGGCATAGTGCAGATAGTTTCGGTGTAGACGGAATCTTCGCTGAGGATGGGTTATTATAAAATCAATGCCGTATTTCGACAGGTTCAATATGACATTGATTTAATGGATTATGTTGAATATTGGCTTCTATATGTTTCTATAATGCTTAATTATTGTAATTAACCCAGCTAATGCAAGCAAAGTAACAAAGCCAAATAGGTATGGCCATATTTCCCGGAAACTCGGAAATGAAAAGCTCTTGTTTTCTTTATCTCTGTTTCTATCGATATCTCCTGCAGCAGTATAATCTTTATGAGCACCAATTGAATCACCATTTATTTCTTTACATTGTCCTCTATAAATAAATGCATTTTTTCTTGGCGGATAGTTTTCAATATAAAATGTACTCCAATATATCACTTCTTCACAATTACCCATCATCTTATATGTTGATATAAGGTTCCCAACTACTCTTGGTATTTTGGGATCCAGTTGGTGAGCCTTGAGAAAATCATTAATTGCCATAGAATAGTTCTCTATTAATTTATATGAAGATCCTCTGTTATTATAATAGCTAGCATCATTAGGAGACAGAGATAAAGCTTCATTGAAGTCTTCAATTGCTCCATTGTAGTTGACAATTTCTGCCTTAGCCAAACCGCGATTATTGAATGCATCATCGTATTCAGGGTCTAGGGATATTGCATTAGTGTATGATGTAATAGCCTTTTCAAATTGCCCTAAATAGAAATATGCAACTCCTAAATTATTATGAGCTTGTGCATCTTTCGGATCTTCCCGAATAATATCCGAGAACGTTTCAACGGCAGACCTGTAATTTCTGTTTTCAATATCATCTATGCCTCTGTCAAACTTACTTTTGAATAATGGGTATACAAGATAAATTGTTGACGAAACAAGTATTGCGATACATAAAAACAATAAAATTTGCCTTCTTTTCATTTGAAATGAATATTCTACTTAACAAATTTACAAAAACTTATAAAATCAATGCCGTATATCTCCTTCCACTCCGCCAACGACTCCATGAGGAACTCCTTTGTCGTTCCACGATGGAGTGATGGCTTAGCTTCATCATTTCGTCGTCCATCGAGCAAATGGATTTTTGAGAAACGCGAAGATGGTCACGAAATAGTTGAAGCATTGGCTCCGGATGATCTTTTATCCCGCCAAATGGTGTAGGAATGCGGAACGGATAGATATCCGGATGGTAGAAGTAAATGTGATGAATTTGTGAAAAAACCCTGTCTTAGTTCTCGCCCTTCGACTCCGCTCAGGGTGACAGCTCGAACTGACAGGTTTTTGGTTACTTTATCACCACCTCCTCAATCACCACTTTGCCCATATACTTATTCACTGCATCAATAAGGTTTTCGCGCAGATATTGGAGTTCGTTTTTTACGCTGGGGTCGGATATTTCGAGAATGAGGCGGCCATCAACAATATCGATTTTTTTGGTGTATTTAGCTACCATAGGACCGGCAATTTCGTGCCAGCTGGCAAGCACCGTTTCTTTATTCATCTGATTGGTGAAGCGGTATTTCTTCGCGATGGAATCGAGAATTTCTTTTATGGTATATTGATTATCGTATTGTCCCATTATTCGTCGGCTTTTACGGTTCCGTTTTCTACTTTAAACAATTGTATGGGGCTCACTGCACCAATGATATCTTCGATGCGGAGTTTGTGGGTGTCGGTAATGAAAACTTGCCCGAATGGCTCCTGGCAAAGCATTTTAATCATCATTTGCACGCGAAAGGGATCGAGTTTGTCGAAAATATCATCAAATAATAATATCGGTTTTTGTCCGGTTTTTTCATTGGTAATAATGTATTGCGCCATTTTGAGTGCCAGTAGATAGCTTTTTTGCTGTCCCTGCGAGGCATAGCGCCTTGCTCTTTGTTCGTTGATGAAAAAGAAATAATCATCGCGATGTACGCCTTTTGTGGTGAAACCCACCTGAATATCGGCTTGAAATGACTCGTCGAGCAGCGATTTCATATCGTTTTCCATGAGTGAGCTGTCGTATTCAACCGTTGCAATTTCATTTTCGTCGGTGAGGCGGGAATGCATTTCAGCATGGTGCTTTGAAAATAGCGTATTGTATTCTTTGCGTTTTTCGAAAATACTATCGGCGTATTCCATCAGCTGCTGGTCCCAAACTTCTAGTTGAGCACGATTTTGAATGCGCTTTTCTTTCATAATCTTTAATAAGCGATTTCGATGGGAAAGTGCTTTATTATAGCGAATCAGATTTTCCAGATAAGTGCTATCGAATTGCGAAATAACGGTGTCGAAGTATTTCCTGCGTATTTCACTGCCATCATTGATGAGATCAGAGTCTGAAGGACTGATCATAACCATGGGGAACTGCCCGATATGATCGGAAAAGCGTTGATAATCTTTATCGTTGCGGCTTACTTTCTTTTGTCCGGGAGATTTTAAGCTTACTTTAATGTTCTCTGTTACACCAGATTGCATGGTGAAGCGGCCGCTTATAGAAAAAGCTTCTTCGCCAAAACGAATAGTGGGCTGGTCGCCACCTGTGAAATAGCTTTTGGTAAAACCCAGATAATGAATGGCGTCTAAAATATTGGTTTTTCCACCGGCATTTTTGCCGTAGAAACAGTGAATGCTGCCTTCGAAATTCATTTCGGCTTCGGCATAGTTCTTAAAATTATATAGCTTCAGACGCTCGAGTTTCATTTTATGTGATTTTCAGTTTCAAATATACGGAAACTATTTGCATAAGGAAATTCGGGATGTAATTATCTTTTATCTGATTGTCTGTTGTTTTACCACAAAATATAAAATAACCACGAATGCACGAATTATTTTACCCTGTAACGTACTTTACTTGCTTTACCGCTAAAGCATTATTATTCGACTCCTTCAGAGTGGGAATTAGGTAAGGGAATTTGAGATTTTAAAATTAACACTGTCCATACATTCCTTATCGGTTGACGAACTCAGGTCCTCCTATGTCGGACGCTGAGATGTCAACCTCCCTTTCGTATATGTTTGATTAACATGTGGATACCATGCACACAACTTCGGGCAATATTAACTTCCCGCAATTTTCCAAATTGAAACGACTTTGCCAAAACACCGCCTTCCCAGGCAATGGCAATCCATACGAAACCAACAGGTTTTTCGTCGGTACCGCCATCAGGTCCTGCAATGCCACTAGTGGCAATAGCATAATCGGTTTTCATTATGCGGCGCACATTAGTTGCCATTTCAGAAACGACTTCTTCGCTAACAGCGCCTAATTTTTCGAGATGATCTGTAGAAACATTCAGTACGTTTTCTTTCACATTATTCTCGTAGGCCACCACAGATCCTTTAAAAACTTGAGAACTGCCTGGAATAGACGTGATTAGTGAAGCAAGCGTCCCTCCGGTACATGATTCTGCTGAAGAAATAGTTTTTTTCGATTCCAGAAGAACTCTAAATAGCGTTTCATGGGCTCTTTCATCGCGATCGCTCATATAATACTCCTCTATTTGTGGGCGTAAAACTCTGAATTGCTCTTTGAGTTCAGCACGTCCTGCTTCTTCGTTTGGTGACGACATACTTAGCCGTAGACGTATCAAACCTGGTGAGGGGAGATAGGCCAATGAGATATTTTCGGGTAGATTTTCCTCCCAATTCTTGATTTGATCACTTAAAAATGATTCGCCTATGCCTGAAACAGTCATGGTTTCATGTAAAACGAAGCCTTCTAAGTTATTTGTTTTTATTATTGGAGCGATTTGCTTATCAAATAAGTTCTTCATTTCGAAAGGCACACCGGGCAATGCAAAAATGTGAGTTTTATCTTTCCTAAAATACAATCCGGGGGCAGTGCCAAGTTCGTTGGGAAGAATTGTAGCCTTATCTGGAACCCATCCTTGACGGCGGTTTACTTCTGACAGAGGCAATCCGCGATCAAGAAAAAAGCGTTTGATATGCTCAACAGTTTCTCGGTCTTCAATGAGCTTAGAATCAAATAGTTTACAGAGCGTTTCTTTAGTATTATCATCAGATGTTGGCCCAAGACCACCGGTAGATATAATGATATCGTTTTGCTTCATGCAATGCGAAAATGCTTCTGCAATCAGGTTGGGACTGTCGGGCACTGAAACTCTTTTCATGACTTTTATCCCCAGCTCATTCAATTTCTGTCCAAGCCAAGCGCTATTGGTATCTATCACTTGGCCAATGAGTAATTCTTCGCCAATGGTTATGAGTGCTGCTTTCATAGTATGTCAAAGGTAGTAAAAAACTCTAAACCGGATAACTCTTCGTCCTGCTTCGGTTTAGTAAGCGGCAGGACAAGAGTTCATCCGGTTGACACTAATGTCCTCCTTTTATGAATTTTATTCAGACGATGAGATATCACGGTCTTGATATCTTTTTAGTTCAAATAAAAAGTTTTCCTTGTCACCAAATAATTCAAGAAGGAATTTATAATCAATGATTTGAGGTTTATTTGAGTTGATAACTTCATTTAACGAAGACCATTTATAAGATTGTGGATCTTTTGTAATACCATGTTTAACTGGATTGTTATTGATATATAAAACAAGTTCCTGTAAATATTCATAATCTTCAACCTGTATTCTCTCAAATTTCTTTTCCAGAATTGATCCAGATCTATTATGCTTCTTATTGAAGTACTTGGTATAGGTGCTAAAAAAATGTTTGAATTGTTCAGATGGGTTTGGTTGCTTCCGAGATGCACTCATGTCCTCCTCTTCATTACTAGTTGTCGGACGATGAGAGATCTCGGTTGTGCTCCATTTTAATTTAAAGTTATCAGATTTCGCAAATACAGGGATTAGATATCCAATTTCATTTGAGTTCTTAATCTGCAGTAAAATGTGAAAGTGATTACCAATTAGGCAATAAGAAATTGTATTAGCTACACTGTGCATGAAAGTTTCATATAGTTCAAGAAATTTTGCATAATCAGCATCGTCGATAAATATTTTCTCTTTGTTATTACCGCGATTTTAAATATGATAGAACTTGCCATGTAGAATAGGTGGGATCATTGTTTTAGTTTTCTTCACGCTCACGCTCTTGCTCACTCTGTTTTACAGCCAGCGCACTAAATTAAAATCCTGATAATGAGGTAGATCGGGGTTGTATGGTCTCATTCTGATGGCATAATCGAAAACTCCACTTTGTGGATTTGAAATTACACATTCGTAGATGGCAGTATTATCATCGCTCGATTTGAGTTTCATTTCTGTTTTGAATTGAACCTCTTTTACCATATCATTTACTTTCTGACCAAATAGCAGATCGATGCGAATATCATTGGGGTCTAATTCTCCAATAAGAAGTTCCACACTAGCTTTGAAGTCTTCACCCAGCAATAGAGGACGTGCAGTACTATCGTGAAGATTCATGTCGATGACTTCAATTTCATTCCAGTTTCTGAGCATTTTCCGTTTCCATGAACTCAAGTTTCTTCCTGCTGCAAAATCATTTTCTCTCAGATATGAGTTTCTATGTTGCAATCGGCTGTAAAACTTGGTATAATACTCATCTAACATGCGTTTTGTAGTGAAATTTGGAGAAATCTGCATGAAATTCTTACGAATAAACTGAATCCAATCGCATGAATAACCATTAGAACTTTGCTTATAGTACAATGGAACAATTTCATCTTCAATGATATTATACAATGTTTCCACATCAAGCTCATCTTGCAATTGCTGATTATCGTAGGTTTTATTTTCTTTTAATGCCCATCCGCCTCCTGGAACATAACCTTCTGCCCACCAGCCATCGAGAACACTGAGGTTTAGTACACCATTCATAGATGCTTTCATACCACTGGTTCCACTGGCTTCTAAAGGACGCGTTGGTGTGTTGATCCATACATCTACGCCAGCAATTAGCACTTTGGCTACTTCGCTATCATAGTTTTCGAGGAAAATAATCTTTCCGGCAAAATCATCCATTTTTGAAATTTCGATAATGCGCTTAATTAAATCCTGACCAGCTTTATCTGCCGGATGAGCTTTACCTGCAAATAGGAATCGAACCGGATTTTTCTCATTATTGACAATCAACTTTAGCCTGTCGAGATTTCTGAAGAGCAGGTGAGCACGTTTATAGGTGGCAAAACGTCTTGCAAATCCAAAAATAAGTGCATTTTCGTCTAAATTTTCAAGTACATTGATGATATGCCTTGGTGCTTCTTGTCTTTTGGTTAAATCCTTACTTAGCTTATCACTTAAAAATGAAACGAGTTTCTTTTTGAGATTTTTGCGTACGTTCCAGATCTTTTCGTCACTTAGTTTCTCAATAAATGCCCAACTGGCTTCATCGGCCTGATCGTTTTTCATTGGGTCAAATCCTTCAGCTTTAAAAAGTTTTCTCCATTCGTCTGAAATCCAAGTTGGAAGATGGACACCGTTGGTAACATGGCCAATATAAAGTTCATCAGAATAGTATCCTTTATACAAGCCTGTAAACATTTCGCGGGTAACACGACCGTGAATTTTGCTCACGCCATTTACTTCCTGCGAAGCATTTAAAGCAAGAATACTCATGCTAAAACGCTCTCCTACTTTGGTAGGATCCATTTTGCCGAGGGCATACAGCTCATTCCAACTGATATTTAGTTTCTCAGGGAAATGTGCCAGATACATTCTGAGCATGTCTTCAGTAAAGCTATCATGCCCTGCCGGAACGGGTGTATGTGTTGTAAATAATGAAGAAGAACGTACAAATTCCAAGGCTTGTGAAAATGACAATACTTCATCGTGAATGATGTTTTTAAGTCTTTCGAGCAACATTAATGCTGCATGACCTTCATTGCAATGATAAACATCGTGTTTAAGTCCAATTTGATTCAGCATTTTAACTCCTCCAAGACCAAGAAGCATTTCCTGTTTCAATCGCATTTCCCAGTCACCACCATAAAGTTGGTGTGTCAGAACTCTGTCTTGGGCATTATTTTCATCAATATCAGCATCCAATAAGTACAAACTCACTCTACCAACTTCAACTTTCCAAACTTTGGCGAATACACGTCTTCCAGGAAAAGCAATAGAAATTTTTTGCCATTCTCCGTTTTCATCCCTAACTGGAATAATAGGCAGATTGGAAAATTTTTGAGGAATATACTCTGAAATTTGATCTCCAAAAGGACTTATTTTCTGATCGAAATATCCATATCTGAAAAGTAAACCGACAGCATTCATGCGAATATTGGAATCGGATGCTTCTTTGAGATAATCACCAGCCAGAATTCCTAGACCACCGGAATACAATTTTAGAGAAGCATGTAGGCCGTATTCCATACAGAAATAGGCCACTGAGGGTCTGGTTTGATCATGCTCAGCATTGATATAATTTTGAAAATCTGTATAAACGGAATCCAGTTTAGATTGAAAATCTGCGTTTTCTGAAAGAGCTTTTAGCGCATCGAAACTCATCATTTCGAGCATTGAAATAGGGTTTCTACCAGATTTTTCCCAGTATTGCGGATGAATTCCAGCAAATAAGTCTTGTGCAGCTGGATCCCATGACCACCAGAGGTTTTTAGTGAGCTCAATAAGTTTACTCAGATTATCGGGGTAGCTTGGCTTAATGAATACTTTACGCCAATTGGGTTCTGATTTTGCAATTTCTAACGCATCAGCTGTTTTATTAAGTTTCTTCTTGCTGTAGAGTTCAGATCTGCTGTATACTTTGTCTAGTGCCAGATTATATGCTTCAAAATAATGTTGAGCCAGATTATCCCATAATGCAAGTCTGGAAGCTTGATACGCATCTTCGCGCATTTGAACGCAGTCTTCGGCCTTATGTGTAGCACAATGATACAACGCTTCCACGATATCATTTACCACATCGGCATCATTATAATCGTTTCGTTCAATGACTTTTACGCCGCTTTTATTTTTATGTTCAGATTCCATAATCCACATTCCAAATCCGGCAAGGGTAGTGGTGATGGTTGGAATTTTAAAGGCAACAGATTCCAGTGGAGTATATCCCCACGGCTCATAATATGATGGGAATACAGAAATATCGAAACCGATGAGCAGATCGTAATAATGAAGATTGATCAGACCGTCGTTTCCATCAAGATATGAGGGCACAAAAATGACTTTTACTTTTGAATCTGGTGAATTATCGATACCTTTCTCTTTAAGTCTTTGAATAATGGGGTCGTTTTCCTCATTAAAAAGGTAATGAGTTAGATATTGGCTTTGCTCTGGAATGGTATTATCTTTAAAATGACGTAGTATATCTTGCCGAACCCCGGCATTATTGGCCGGAATGGTTATAAAAGCAACTACATCGCGCTGGAAACGATCTCGTTTGGATAAGTCTGACATGGCATCAATAAAGAGATCGATACCTTTATTTTTGAATTCGTATCTGCCTGAATTTACGATGAATAGAGCATCTTCTCCTGGATCACTTCCACATACAGATTTTGTGATTTTTCGCAATATATTTCTCGATTCATTCCGTTTTTGATCGAATGCATCATCGGATGGAACAAATGAGTCTTCAAAACCATTCGGCGTAACCAGATCGGGTTTTTTCGATAGAAAATGAGTACACTCTTTTGCAGTAATTTTTGATACGGTAGTAAAAGCATCGGCGTGTTGTGCAGAAAGCTGTTCTAAGCTAAATTTTGAAGACACATTGAGCTGGCTAGCCATTAATGCTGGCTTGTATTCTTCCATTTTATCGTAGAGGGGCATATTCATCCCTGCAATGGAACGACCAAGAACAGTTGCATGAGAAGTGAACACTGTAGCAGCCTGAGGAACATTCTTTTTTAGATAGAGAATTCCTGCACCACACATCCATTCGTGAAAATGAGCTGCAATATGATCTTCTGCAGCAACGTGATACTGATAGAAACTATCAATTAGACGTGCAGCTTCATAGCCAAAAAGCGCAGGTTCAATATAATCCCAGCCACCATATATAGAATCGAGTTTATAATCTTCCCATAATAGTCTAAAAACCTCGTCTTTTTTTGCAAAAAGTCCGGTAAAATCAATTAAAATAGCCAATGGTTGACCAGCTACATTCCAACGTCCAATTCTAAAGCGAAATCCATCTCCACGTGCTTCGTTTACCCACTGACGATAAAGCGTAGGGTCTTCTATAAAAACATCCTCAATATTGTTTTCTTTATGAATATCGGGTCCAATCATAATGAAACGACCATTGAGTTCTGAACTCATTTGAATGGCTTTGGTAGCTATAACGGTGTTGATTCCGCCCACTTTATTGCAAACTTCCCAACTTACTTCGAATAGGAAATCTGGTTTTTTTATTTTACTCATGTTTAAATTCTCTTTTGTAATTGTTTAGTGAAGCTGTTTTTATGCATGCTCCAGCATTAATTCTTTGAACTTTTTCTTCATGGCCTTCTTGGCTTCTGCATCGGGTTTATAACCTGATTCTTTAAGTACAATCATTTCTTTCCACTTTTTCTTTCCGATGTATTTTTCGATTTTCTGCCGCTCAGCCTTATTCAAGCCGGAATAGAGTACCCAGATGTCTTCTGCACTTAAAATAGTAAGTACCTTTCTCACAACCAAAACATTCGGGTTTCTTTTATTTTCATCGTTTTTAGAATCAGATTTCTTAACAGCGTTCTTTTTTTCTTGCGAATCACTGATTCCAGATTTTTGCTTTTCAGAATTTCCTTCTGATTTTAGTTCTACTTGAGGTTTAGTAATCTCTTTAGTAAATGACTGATCTCCAGATTGTGCGCGTTCAATTCTAAGCTTAAAATCGCTTAATACATTCATGAAATTAATATACGCATCGTAAGGCGTTCCGTAAGGATTGAAATATTTATGCACATCACCATCGGAAAACCATTTGGTACACATATAATAAAAATGGTCACTGGTTTGCAAACGCAACCAATCGTGCGATAGATGTGGATCATTTATTTCCTTCACCATATGTTCCAGTGCATATAGGGCATCAAAAGCATCGTCTTGAAGATCGTTGCCCAGCCACGCAGTCAAATCTCGTTCTTCATCTGCCCAAGAGATGGGGTGGGGAACATGAATTGCTGAAACAGGTTGCAGTTGTGCAGCCAGGTCAGAAGGAGTGTTAAATGCAAAGTTGCTTTTAGAAAAAACATGTCCCGGCAATGCGCGCATAAAGTCAAAAATGCCTGTTTCTTTCCATTGGTGCTCACCAAAAGTCTCATAATCCATGAATAGGTTAACCACTTCTTCATTAGAGGCTATAGAATTCAGCCAGTCGACATATTTTTCAGCCGTGAGTGGAAAACCATCCCAAGACTGTTGTGAGAAGCGAAAAGCAATATCGTCGCTAAGTCGGAAATTCTTGAGCAGAAGCTTCATTTTAGGATTTATTGCATTGCAATACATAAAATTTGGACTTCTCCATCCTAAAATATGTTTTGCTCCTTCGGTAAGCATGGTTTCATAACCTAAGTTATAAACCATGTCTCCAATTTCGTCGGAATAGATGAGCTCGGTATTACGAAATACTTTAGATTCGTATCCTACCAATTCTTTCAACAGACTTTGCTGTTTCTCAATTTGGGAGGCAAATTCGTCTTTACTTTTCAGCGCAGCTAGAGAATGAGAATAAGTTTCTGCCATAAATTCGACAGAGCCGGTTTCAGCAAGTCTTCGGAAAGAATCGATCACCTCGGGAGTATAATCCCGAAACTGTTCCAAAGCCACACCGGAAATGGAAAAACTTACCTTGAATCGCTGACCATATTCTTTTATCAAATCCAGCAATAGGTTATTCATTGGAAGGTAGCATTTATCTGCCACCCTTTGCATGATATATCTGTTTTGATAATCATCGAAATAATGATGGTCGCGCCCAATTTCAAAAAAGCGATAATTGCGTAATCGATAGGGCTGATGAACCTGAAAATAGAAACAAATAGATTTCATAATGATACTCCTTATAATACTTTATTATAAACATCGATGGTATTGGCAGCTGCATTATCCCATTTGAGCTGATCAACTTCCTCGCGTCCGTATTTTTTGAACATTTTTGATATTCCATCGTAATGCAGTAAACCATAAATGGAATCGGCCATGGCATCGATGTCCCAGAAATCAATTTTCAAAGCATGTACCAGTATTTCTGATACGCCCGATTGATGCGAAATAACCACCGGAACATTACTCCTCATGGCTTCCAGTGGAGAAATTCCAAAAGGTTCTGAAACGCTTGGCATGACATAAACATCGCTATAAGCAAACATTTTATCTACATCGTCACCTTTTAGAAATCCTGTAAAATGGAATCGGTCGCCCATTCGATACTTGGCTACCATTTTTACAATTCTTGGGAGCATGTCGCCTGAGCCTGCCATTACAAAGCGCACATTGGGGTCTTTTTCCAATACTTTGCGGGCAGCTTCTACAAAATAATCGGGACCTTTTTGAAAAGTTATTCGACCAAGGAATGTTACAACTTTCTCTGGAAATGGACGGTCAATAGATTTGATTTCCTGAGCTTGAAATGCATCAGCGCCATTGTAAACTGTAGTGACTTTTGAAGGATCGATACCATATTTATTGATAACAATATTTCGGGTCAGATTGGAAACGGTAATAACCTGATCGGCGGCTTCCATTCCTCGCTTTTCAATATCGAATACATCTTTATTAACATTCTCGCCAGAACGGTCAAATTCCGTAGCATGAACATGAATGACCAGAGGTTTTCCGCTAACTTCTTTTGCAGCAATTCCTGCAGGGTATGTAAGCCAATCGTGGGCATGAATGACATCAAATTTGTTTGAAGCAGCAATTCCGCTGGCAATTAAGGCATAACGAGATACTTCGTAGAGCAGATTATTGCCATATTTTCCCGAAAAAGTGTATTTATGGGTAAAAATGGAATTATTTTGAAACTCGTCTTTGAGTTCTTCGAAGTTAATTTTGCTGTATTCTTCCGTTCCCACATAAGGAATGATTTGTGAAGCGACCGACATGTATTGAATTCTTTTCCAGAATTCGTGATACTCTGATTCTTCTAGATCAACGGTGATATCGGAAGCATTTACAAGATTGATCATACTTTGGTCTTCATCGCCATAGGCACGAGGAACCACGAAAAGCAGATCGATACCCAGCCTTGCCAAAGAACGAGATAAACCAAAACAGGCTGTTCCCAAGCCGCCGGTTATATGTGGGGGAAATTCCCATCCAAACATTAATACTCTCATACTTTTAACCCCTTAAATTGTCTGATTGATTAAATCTTTCATTCTTAAAATTTCGGATACACTCCATGCCTGAGAAATTGCTCCTCCCGGCATATGAGGCGGATCACCGCTATATACTTCACTGATGGATCCAATTCCATGATCGTACATGCATTCTTCAAAGCCGTCGTAAAGATCTCGGATTAAAGAAATTCCCGATTGCCCATGTATTTTTAAATATCCTTCAGAAAAATGTCCCAATAACCATGGCCAAGCAGTTCCTTGATGGTAAGCACGGTCTCTGTCTTTTATCAAACCTTCGTAATGACCTTTATAATCTGGATTTTTGGGACTAAGTGTTCGTAATCCTCTAGGTGTTAGCAATTCCTGTTTGATTTTTTCCAGTATCAATTGTCTGATTTTCTCACTAATTGGACTATAGGGCAGGGAAGTGGCAAAAACCATGTTTGGGCGAACACTCCAGTCTTTGTTTTCTCCATCTACTACATCGGCAAGATAGCCTCGGCATTTATCCCAGAATGTAGCTTTAAAAGCTGCAGGAATTTGATCGGCAATAGGTAACCATCGACTAACAAAAAGGTGATCATTGCTTAGAGAAGCCATTTCGAGTGAAAACATAATAGCATTATACCACAATGCATTGATTTCAACCGGTAACCCCGATCTTGGGGTAACTGGCTTGCCATCAACAATAGCATCCATCCATGTGAGTGCTTTTCCTGGAATAGACGCATAAAGCAATCCATTCTCTTGCATGTATATTCCTTTAACTTTTTCGCTTTTTAGTCCGTTTAGAATAAGTTTTAGAACCGGTCCATATTCGTCCCAGAGCGTAGATTTGGAGATTTTTGCATATTTCTGATATTGTTGCAGAGTCCAAAACAACCAAAGTGGTGCATCGATAGAATTAAATGCGGTAGTATCACCATGTCCTACATTGGGCATAAGCGGTCCTTGCATATCATTGATTAGTGTATCGATAGCGTTTTTGCATTGTTTATTTTGGTGTCGGCATAATGTGAGCCCGGGTAAAGCAATGAGCGTGTCACGACCCCAACGACCAAACCATGGGAACCCTGCAATAATTTCGGTTTTTTCTTCATTTTCAACGATGAATTGTCCGGCAGAATTATCGAGGCAATTTTCAAAAGTATTTCGTGGAGTTCTTTTCGAAACTTCTTGGGTGAATAAACGAGCCAGGTTTTTAGGATTGGTTTCCGTTATTCCGGCAGAAAGAATCACTGAAGTACCTTTAATAAGGTCTATTTCAAAATAACCAGGGCAATATAAATCTTCATGAGCTTCGTAGCCCCTTTCAATATCTTTTGGGTACTCTACATTATAGAACCAATCGGGAACATGTACATAGCGTGCATCGCGTGAAAATTGAAAATTCAGATAAGAATAGCCCTGATACATTCGTGTTTTTATTCCACCGTGAATAGGAGTGAATTTATTTTCAACAAAAACATTGGCTTTACTCAGTTTATGTCTGCTGCGGTAAGCAAGAAAAGGTCTGAGCTTAATACGCGTAGGACTGTTTGCATTAAGCAAAGTATATCGTATAAGAACCCTGTGATCTGAACCAAGCAACATCTCTTTTTTAAGGTGAACACCGCCCACACGATAATAAATAGCAGGAATAGGTTCAGCTTCAAAATCTACAATGTATTTATGTCCTTTTGGCGACCATGTGTCTGGATAACGATGTATGGCCAAATTAAATTCCTCATCATGTTGGATAATAGTCTCATCCATAGACGATAGCAATACGTGCAATTCTTCATCTATAGCTTCTTGTGGGCAAACGAGTAAACCGTGATATTTACGTGTATTACAACCAATTATGGTTGTTGAGGAATAGGCTCCGTGCTGATTAGAACGAATAAGTTCCTTGCTCAGAGCGTATTCTAGATTTACAAGTTGATTTTTGTCAAATCTTATATAGCTCATAAATTGTGATTTTCCAGATTTAATAATGGATAAGGGACACAAAAATACGAAAATGAAATGAGTAAATCAATGAAAATATTTGAAATTCCGATTAAATAATTGCTAAGAAATTAAGAAATTCTTTATTGAAGCGGGGAGTGGAGGATATTTTAAGAAAGAGTTATTTGTGGATAATTGTGAATTGTAAATTATTAGTGGTTAATTGGGGAATGGGAATTGGTAATTTAGCCATGGATCGATCAAACGGATTATCACTGATGGGAAACATTAACTACTTACTTCTTTGAATTATACCTTGTTCGCAACGCTCTCTGGTGACGGATGGACACGGATTGGGATGGTAGTTTTGGCTTAAATGGATTTTACGCCGAGTGTCGTTATCGTATCGCAGCGCTCTAATCTTGTAAGAATTGGTATAATTTGTATATTTGTGGAAAGCTGAAATATAAATGATTCAATGTGCATTTAGAATTTAGATATGAAAAAGCTAATTCTATTTTTAGTTCTTATTGTAAGTATACTATCTCTGTTTACGTCTTGTCAGATAGAGCGGAAAAGATATTCGAATGGGTTTAGCGTTTTTAGTGTTGGAATACTTGAAAATTCAAATCTGAGTGATTTGAAGGATAATGAAAAAACAAAGGTTGAACATGTAATAGAAGCAGAATATTCCACTAAAGAGAGTGATGATAATTATTCAAATGAAAGGAGTATTACTAAAGATAAGAGTAGTATCAAAAAGGAAAATAGTAATCATGTAGCAAAAACCCGTGCCAAAACATATTGTCGAAAAAGAAAAATTCCTGTCGATAAAGAACGTTGTTCTGATGATCCGGTGAAGAAAAATGAGCCTTTGTCATTACTTAGTTTTTTATTAGTTTTATCATTAGCTCCGCTTTTATTTCTGCAAAATTTTGGGTCAGTTTTTTTTCTACTATTTCTGCTTTTTATTCCGGCTTCAGTTGTTCTTGGAATACTTGGAATAATTAAAATTGACAAAAATCCGGATAAATATAAGAACAAATGGATGGCTATTTTGGGATTAGTACTGGGTTCCATCTCACTAATAATTACTGTCTATGGCATAATCATGATTATTGTAATTTTTTATTGAGGTGAGCTTATATTGTTCTTTACATGATTTATAGTTATAGAAAAATAAATTAGGGAGGCTTTTTTTGCCTGACGGTTCCACTTAAACTCACACTCCACTCTCCCACTCACACTGTTACTTCACGCCCATCCACAAACCATCTGCCATTGGGATTATGCCGTATTGTGTCCACTTGAACTCAGGTGCCAGAGAAAGGAATCCTGCAATGCCTTTGCTTTCCTTGTCTTTATGTTCGCTTATGTTTAGCATTTTGCCTCCCCATAATACATTGTCTACCAATAAAATACCGTTTTTATTCAGTTTGGGATAAAGAAGTTTAAGATATTGTGGGTATTGCGATTTATCGGCGTCCATATAAATGAGGTCGAAATTGTGCTCAAGATTTGGAATGATATCAATGGCATTTCCAAAATGAAGATTTACTCTGCTTTCTAATTCAGCCATTGCCAAATTTTTCTTGAGTCTGCTTTCGAGTTCCTGGTTGATTTCAATGCTGTCAATCATTCCATCTTCTGTTAAGCCTTTTGCCATGCATACTGCAGAATATCCTGTAAACGCACCGATTTCGAGAATTCTATTTGGGCTCTTCATCAATGAAATCTGTTGCATAATATTTCCCTGCAACTCGTTGGTAAGCATTTGTGGATACATTACATTCACCCATGTATCGCGCCGTATTTCAGCAAGAACCCCTGATTCCTTATTGCTGAATTTGCTTGCAAATTGGTGTACGTCTTCGTATTTCATTTCTTGTCTTTTATCATGCTTAAACTGGAAATAGATTCAGGTGTTAAGTATTTCTGAGCCAGCTGCTGAAGTGTTTTGGCATCGGTGTTTTCAAAATTTTCGATCCAATCCTTTGTTCTAATACAGGTTTTGTGATATTGGTAGTATTTTGCATGGAATAGTGCACGATTAAGCGCATGTTCAAAGTATAAATGATATTGGCTTTTAAGAATGCGCTTAGCTGTGCTTAGTTGTTCTTTATCAAATTTTGTATGAATAAGGGTTGCAAAGGTATTATGCATGAGTTTTACAGCCTTATTGAGTTTTCTGTGTTCACAAGTGAAATAGTGATATAGCATGCCTGAGTCGTGAAAACTGCTCAAAGAACTCTCAACAGTGTATGCCAAACCATGTTTTTCTCTGAGTTCAAGATTCAACATGGCACTGAGGTGTTGGCCGCCCAAGATAGAAGCCAAAAGCATGATGCCTTGTCTTTCTTCTGCAATATATGAGCTGCATAGGCTCCCACAAATAAAGTGACTTTGACTTACGTCATCGTGCAAAATCTTATTGAATTTTCGAAGTTCAGGAACTTCTGTTTTACTCTTGAAATCAGAATACTTAGAACTAAAATGCTTATTAGTAATGCGTTGAACTTCGTAAAAAGATCGTTTGCTCACAACAGAAATATGAAAATGTTGCTGAAGTTGCTGCATACATTTTTGCAGATCAGCCGACTGAATGGAAGACATAGAACGAATGCTACCCAAAATATCGTGTCCCAGCGGGTGATTTTTATAGAATTTTACTTCAAAATTGTCGTAAATATAATCGGCTGCACTGTCTCTATAGGCTCTGATTTCGTCGGCAATGACATTTTTCTCTTTTCGAAGCTCTTCTTCCGGAAAAACAGACTCATACACAATCTCAGCGATAAGTGGTACTATGTTTTCTATGAATTTGTCGGGGAATGACACAAAGAGTATCAGATTTTCTTTAGTTGTATATGCGTTAATATCAGCACCGTAGTTTTCGATGCTGCTGATCAATTCAAAATTGTCTTTCCCTTTGCTTCCTTTGAAAAGCATATGCTCTAAAAGGTGCATTAGTCCATAATGATCGTTTTTTTCATCTCTTGATCCCAGCGGGAAATGCAGAATGAAATGTGCAATTTCAGTACCCGATTGGGTATAGATAATTGGGATTCCAGTATGATTTTTATCAAATTCAGGCATCAAAGCTTTTCTTGTACATTAATTAAAATGTATTATTTTTACGTGCAAATTTACATTCATTCGTGGAATCTATATCAACATATCTGCACTTTGTACTTCTGATTCAACCAATACTGTTTGCTATTCAGTTGTTTACCTATAATGCTGTTTTCAGTAAACCGCATCGTATTTTGGGTATTTACATGGTTTTAATCAGTATTTACTTTTTTGTAAATGCAAATTTTATTACCATTCCAGCTGGGATTGATCGTTTGACCAATATTCTTGTCATCCCACTTTTTTTATCGTTGAATCCATTTTACTATTTGTATGTAAAGGCGTTAACATCACCAAGATTCAGAATGTCGAGGAGGGTTTTTCTTCATTTTATTCCAGGTGTAGTATTTCTTGTGGTTTCTATAATTGCATATTTTGGTCATTATTTACCAGAAGCACGGCCCGATACGCCAGAAGGTGCTATTATTTATGAGGATGTATTACAAGTAATATTTGGATATCCTGCACTGAAATTTGCGATTCTAATATATTATGCACAGTTTGCTGTGTACTTGTTTATGATGATACTTATGTTGGTTCAGCATAAATCTAGACTGGGGCAGTATTTTTCTTATAAAGAGAATATTTCACTTAACTGGTTGTGGATATTTCTTGCGATTTATTTGATATTTAGTCTTTTTGATACCATTGTTTATTACGCGAACTTATATGAAAATGCTTCGGTAATGTATTTTATAATCATGATTCTTTTTATTAATTTCTTAGGTTTCTTTGGAATTAAACAATCGGATATTTACTTGCATAAACTAACTGCAGGAAAGATTTCTGTTGAAGCGCAGAAAATAGAAAAGCCAAAAGTAGTGGCTGAGGTTGTACAGCAGAATGCGAATAGTGAAGGAAAATACTCTGGCTCCTCGCTATCACTTGATAGTAAGAATGAACTTTTAATTAAGATTAAAGAAATAATGGGTAGTGAATTTCTGTATAGAGATTCTAATCTTTCAATTAATGATCTTGCGGTACTATTAAATACAAACTATAAGTATATAAGTCAGGTTATCAATGAAATAGAAGGTATAAATTTTTATAATTTTGTAAATGAATATCGAGTGGAAGAAGCAAAAATGCTTCTGAAAGATCCAGAAAGTAAGAAGCTTAGCTTTGAAGGCATTGCCAATCTTGTGGGTTTTCACTCTAGATCAGCTTTTAATAATTCCTTTAAAAAGTTCACTGGTTTGACCCCCTCTGAGTTTTTAAAGCAGGATGTTAACCAATAGTAATCTTCTAAGTAATATATAATCAAATAATTAATTGTATATATTTTACTATTGATAACTAATATGTAGCGATAATATTTGTATTCATTCATGAAATATCTTAATAAGTGTATCTATTCATGAATTGAAACAGTTCATGTTTGACATTATCATAGTAATATATTATTTTTACATTGAAATTTCAGATTCAAAGATATGCGCATATATCAAACTCTTTTATTGCTCCTTGCTTTCTCTCTTTTTTCATTGGAAATAATTACAGCAAATAATGTTGTTGTAAATAATTTAAATCGAGTTGGAGCATCTCGAGATCAAGTTTCATTTAATGTTTCTTGGGATAACTCTTGGAATGTTACTGGTATTCCCAGAAATCATGATGCAGTTTGGATTTTTGTAAAATTTAGAGAATGTGAAGCTGGTGGACCATGGCACCATGCATTGTTAAGTACAACTATGTCTCAGCATAGTTTTGGACCAAACATTACCTATGCGCAGCCTATATCAAATTTAGATCGATTTGGTAATCCCGGGAATCATAATACGGGTCTTCTGGTTCGTCGTAATACTGTTGGAACGGGTAATATAGTATTTGAACCAATAACACTGCAAATTGTTGGATCTACAGATGGTACAGCTATGGCTGATACAGCAGAATATGATATTAAAGTCTTTGCAATAGAAATGGTTAATATTGTTGAAGAATCATTTTATATTGGTGATGGGCTTTCAACATATCATTTATTTACTCAGGGAACCAATCCACGGCTACCTTTGCGGATAAGTGATGAAGGGGTATTGGCGTTGGCAACAGGTCAATCGGGATATAATTTGACCTTGTCTGCTTCATTTCCTAAGGGCTATGCAGAATTCTATGCCATGAAGTATGAGATTACGCAAGGACAATATGCCGATTTTTTGAATTCTGTTGCACCAACAACTGCATTAAATCGTGCCTATATTTATAATGGATATATGTACAATATGCAGCAAAGTGGATCTGATTATTCATCAAATTATCCGGATCGGGCAATGTCGTATATGTCATACAATGATTATATGGCATATTTGGATTGGGCTGCATTGAGACCAATGACGGAAATGGAATATGAGAAATGTGCCCGTGGCCCGCTCGATTTTGTGCCCGGAGAATATGCTTGGGGCGAGGCTACTTATATTGAAGCTAGAAATGTTACTGGAGCAGTAAGTGGGCAGGAAGTGTGTTCTGACAGTGCTGCTAATTTGCATTTTTATGGTGCTGATTACTATTGTCATGGTGGCTCGTTTGGTGCTTCTTCATATGGTCCGATGGAAGTTGGAATATTTGCCAGAGACACAACATTGACAAGAGAATCAACAGGTGCAGGGTATTATGGAATGATGGAGCTTTCGGGTAATGTTCGCGAAATGTGCGTGCAGGTCAATATTAATAATTCTAACCCTAATGCGCCTTCCAATTTTACTGGATTATGGGGTGATGGCATCCTTAATGCTAGTGGGGAAGCCAATACTACAGCGTGGGGTAATGGAGAATATTTCATTATTAAAGGTGGTGGCTGGAATTACCATCAGGATAGGGGACGTGTCAGTGATCGATATTATATTAATTACCACAGTGGCTATTATAATACTCGATACAGCGATATGGGAGGAAGAGGAGTCAGATAAATTTGAAAATTAGAAAGTATGAAAGTATATACACTTTTTGCATTGCTTTTCGTTTTGGTGTTTTCATTTGAAGTAAGCGCCAATAACGTTTTGGTAGAGAATGTAAATAGAGCAGGTGCAAACCGAAATATTGTTGACTTTGATCTAAGCTGGGAAAACAGCTGGTATTTCAATAATATTCCTAATAACCATGATGCGGTTTGGATTTTTGTAAAGTTTCGCGAATGCGGTGGCGGTGGTGCCTGGCATCATGCTTTGCTGAGTACAACAATGGGCGATCATAGTTTTGATACCGATATTACCTATGCAAAAAGTATCTCAGCAAATGATAGATTTGGAAGCCCCGGCAATCATAATACTGGTGTTTTGGTGAAAAGATCTACTATTGGAAAAGGCGATATTGTATCTCAAGCGATTTCCTTGCAGATTGTGGGATCAACAGATGGAACGGCTATGGCCGACACAGCTGAATATGATATCAGAGTTTTTGCCATTGAAATGGTTCAGATTCCACAAGGAAGATTTTATGTTGGTGATGGCACATCAACTAGTGTATTATTTACACCTGGTACTGGATATGGAACCTCTTATGGATATATTCCTTACGATATTACTTCCGAAACCCACAATGATACTATTAATTATGGTTATTATGGCTATCCTGTTGAACTTAATTCGACCTTCCCAAAAGGATACGATGAGTTTTATATGATGAAATATGAAATCACGCAGGGGCAGTATGTCGATTTTCTGAATACTATTTCACCAATATGGGCATTGAATCGTGCATATATTGTTAATAGTTACAATATATACATATATCTGAATGGCGAATATATGACCAGCCATAGCGATCGGGCAATGGGATATCTTTCATATGACGATTATCTTTCATATCTTGATTGGGCAGCATTGCGCCCAATGACAGAACTTGAATTTGAGAAAGCTTGTCGTGGGCCCAAAGATTTTTCTCCCGGAGAATATGCCTGGGGAAATAATGTAATTATTGAAGCAAGAAATATCACTTATACTACTCCCGGTACAGAACTTTGCACCGACAGTGGAGCAAATATGCATTACTATGGTGCAGATTATTATTTGCATGGTGGTGTATTTGGAGTGAATGGATATGGACCAGTAGAAGTGGGAATATTTGCGAGAGACACTACACTTTCTCGAGAGGCAACAGGTGGCTCCTATTACGGAGCAATGGAAATGAGTGGAAATGTTCGTGAATTCTGTGTGCAAATAAACACGAATAATGGAAATCCTGCTACAACAACTCAATATTCTGGAATATGGGGTGATGGGGTATTGGATGCTTTCGGGAATTATAATGCTACTGATTGGCCTGTTTCAGGTGAGTATTATTTAATGAAAAGCGGCTATTGGCATGATAATCAAGATCGTTGTCGTGTTAGTGATCGGAATAATAAAAACAACACAAATTATACCACCAGAAATTATTATATGGGAGGTAGAGGAGTTCGATAGAGGGCTTAAAGTGGAATGAGGAATAGAATACTCCATATAATTCTTTCGGCATTTATCCTGATTGTACCTTTTTATCATTCTTATGCACAGGTACCGGTCAACGATAATTGCAGTAATGCTTCTGATATTGTAATACCAATGTCGGGATATGCACTTGGAATATACTATTCTGATTCAATTGATATTACAAACGCCACTCTCGAATTGGGTGAAAATTTACATGGCGTGCAAATCTTTGCAGGAACCGATAAAAAAACGGTTTGGTATCGTTTTCATTTGCCAACGGCCAGAGCTGTCGATTTGGAGTTGACACAACCCAATACAGATTTAGGTGAAAACGAAGCAGGTTTTACGGTGTATTATACCAATTCTTGCCTGCCTCCATTAACTGATATTCCGCCAGCAAAACTTACACCATTAAATAAGTTTGGTAGTAGTTATAACCCTTGTCTTTTGCCGGGTGATTACCTTGTTCAGGTCAGTGCAAAAACAAATGCAAACGACACCATATTCTTAAAATTAACCTTGGATGATCCAAATGTTCTTAATGATTATGATCGTCCGGTAGATGCACAAAATATTGGCACTATAAGTAATGGATGGCTAACCTATTCTTATGAAGTGGGTTGTCAGACTATTGAAAATGATGCAGAGATTTGTACTGCTTTAGGTGCTAATTATGAGGAATATACGCAAACGACATGGCATGTTTTTTCAACCGATCAGTTTATTGATTTAATGAGGTGGGAGATACGTGAATCAAACGGTTATTACACAGGAAATTTATACGTGGGGTATAATTTATATTTGGGTGACGTGAGGGTTAATCCAATTGCTGCTTTATCGCTGATTGATGGTTGCGGAGTTTTGCATCCAACCGGTACAAGTGGCAGTAGTCCGTATTGGGATGGGGTTACATGGTTATGTGATCTCCTTCCCGATACTACTTATACCCTTCAGATATTTTATCATAAGGATTATGCCAATTCGATAGATATTCGTTTTTATGAACGTGGATCGGGCTATACGCATTCTCCTGATCCCGGGGCAATGGATCCATCAACTCAGCTAGGATCACTTATCGGCTCACCTGCCGGTACTTGGTATTATGGCTATGATACACTTTCGTGTAATGCTTTTATTGCTGATAACGTATGTGGTACAGTTAATCCTCCAACGGGATTTGTGAATTTCTCGGGTCCAAACTTCTATTTAACAACTTGGTATACATTTACTTTGACTGATTTTGCCAATGTGCGCTTTCAAACAGATGGAAATTTGGGCAAAAGGCTTTTCTCTGGAGATGTTTCAGGCAATTGCAACCTTACATCGATGTGGGAGTTTACGAGTGGAGATATAACCTATAATTGTTTACCACCAGGTACATATTCTGTGCAAATGCTGGGACGTTTAGATACGGTAACTTACGTAACCAATGCGTATTATAATAGTATTGGTCGCCCGGCAAACCTGAATTTGATGATTAGTTCTGTCAATATTGCCTCTAATTTTCAATTGACTGCGCTTGGTGAGGTTGATAGTGTGAATTATAGTGCCGGTAGTTGGAACGCATTGCAGAATGGAACGCTGACCTACTCAACCGAAGCCTTCTTTGGATGTCCCAATACAGTTTTACCTGATGGAAATGTTTGTACGGTAAGTGGGAGAATTACTAAAAAAGCAATTTACAGAGAAATTGTAATTGATACAGTGGGTATTCTCACTATTCATGGAGGTAACTGGTCTTATTTTCAATATAAATTCTATAGGGGAGATGCTTCCGCTCTTGCAAATGTACAGGGTGCATATAATTGGGGCGATTCAATTCATGGGCTGGAAGATTTAAGTGGTTGTACCAATCTCTATTCCGCATTAAAGGTTTGTGTAACTCCGGGAATTTATACTTTGGTTTCTTTTGGCGATACTACAGATGTAGGACGCTCCGATCGCCCATGGTTCAGATTCGATAAAATATATACACAGTTTTACGATCCAAATAACCCAGATACTATTGGAGATATTACTTCAGCCATTCAATCGGGAACGGTAACCGGAACTGTGGATTATTTTTCCTGTATTGATAATCCACTCACCATTGACGGCAGAACTCCTTGCAGTGGATATACCAAACAATTATATCGCGAGTTTTATATCAGCCAGCCACTTATTGTTAATATAAGTACAACATCGGGAACATTTCGATTATTTGAAGGACGTGTTTCAAATGGAACTGGCACTCTGAGTTATGATATTGATAATTATGGGGATTTAGGCTGCCGAAGTAGTTTCTATTCCAATGTTTGTATTCCATTACAACCGGGTTGGTACACGGTGGTAAATTATGGCTATGGTGGGGTTTATGCCGGACCTTCGTATATTGGTGGTCATCTCGGACAGTCGAATAATATTAATATTTGGACTACAGCTCCATTAAATCCGCCAAATTTCAATAGACCACACAAGGCATATTATGCTGGAATAACCGATTTTGGGCCAAATGCTGGTACCAATGCATATCCAGATTATCACAGAAATTATGTTTTTGGAACGGAAAGGTTAAATTGTATTGCCGATACTCCGTTTACTATGCACCCAATTGATGCTTGTCCAGGTGGATTTGACAGGGTAGGGTATTTTGTTTTTGATATTACCAAAGAATCTTTTGCAGCCATCGATAATCTGCCTTCCTCAATGATTAGCAGGCTATATCCTTTCGATGTGCGTACAGATTCTGCCTTAATGATGTCGGTGCCACCCATACAACCATGTATTCAGGAAACCGATGTTTATCATTATGAAAGATCGTATTGGCATTGGCGGGGCAAAATAGAATTTTGCCGCCTTCAACCGGGTTCTTATACCCTTGCGGTTTTTGCCAATAGCTCGCATATCAATACTTCTTATATTCCTCATTTATATGTAGATACTATAATAGAATCGAGATTTGATTTTGCAGAAAATGCCTATGATTTTGATTCTATTCCAGGCGATTCCACATATTATTATGGGAAATTGGGAGATGTTAATCCTCTTGATGCTACGAGAGCGGCAAGTAATGATTTTATTTCATGTCTAACCGGAGCTTTTGATACGGATCCCGGAATTGGCGATCCTCAAAATCTTTGCTGGAATGGACTATTCCCTTATGGTCCACCAACTTCAATTTTGTATCCAATTGATGTAAATGAGAGTGTTTATGATACATTGGGAACAACCAATTTGCCTGTGCGCCGTAATCTTTGGTATTCTTTTGTTATTGATGGTCCAGGAAAAGTGTATGTGCAGGTTGAAAATAAAACTCCCGGAAAGATAACTCCTGTAATGCCATTTACTGTATATGAAAGCGATGTGGATGGAACTCTTGATTTTTCTACTGTTCAAGGCACTGGTGAGCAGGATTCTACGCTTGTTGATGGATTGACCTATGTGCTGAATAATTCCACTTTCGATTGGTATGGATGTCGCCAAAACCTAAATGAAATTGAGTTTGTTATCAGTCCTTGCGATCCTTCAATAAAAAAACGTTTTTATATCCTCGTTGATCATCATGTTGGACTTATGGTTACTGATCAAGTTGAAGTTTCTGTAAAATATGAACCTGCAAGTCCTACACCTTTGCGATATGATCATTATAGTTTCGCAAATGATATCAATGGGTTACATCAGATTAATGCTCCTTACACACAGGTATATCTTACTGCTGGAACTTATGATGGAGATACTTCATCGTTTGCTTGTGCTAGCAAAGATGTGCCCGATCAGAATACATGTGGGGATAAAACACTTTGGTATTATTTCGATTCTGATATTTCCGGGCAACTTAGAATTTCTTATACCATTGATGGGCAAGATACTTTGTATGTGGCCAATGATATTATGCTCTTTAAGGAAATAATTCCTGGCGATAGTACTGTAGCAGGTCTTGAGCAGGTTTCTGTTTCTTCAGTTAATATTAGCGGAAATACATGGGGGCAGTCCTGTCTGAATCAGGGAAGATACTATATCATGCTTACCGGCTGCAATTATACCATTGAAGATGTAGTTCCTCATATTTGGCTTTTAGATGAGTTTGGTGATCTTTGTACCAATCCGGTGCCATTGTCTTTAACCAATCAAGGTTCTACTTCTAATTCTGTTTCTGTAAATTGTCATTCTATAGGCGAAGCTTATGGAGAAGATGGTTCTGCAATGGGCTGTCTTTTTGGTCCAACGGGATATAAATCTACATGGTTTAAGGTGAATTTGGATTTTAATATCAATGTCGATCTTTCTTTCCAGCTTTCTGAAAGCACAACTGCGCTGCCTTCTCAAATTCGATACAGAATTCTTTATGGAACTTGTGCTTCCATGACTTCCGGCCCTTGTAATTCTGATGCGCTAACGGAATTTACGCTGAATTGCATGGCTACCGATAGCAATGATTATTATGTTCAGGTGGTAACACCAGAAAACACTACAGGAACGATTACATTAACTGTTAATGCAGATTCTTCTTTAAATCAATCCTGTGAGCCTTTCGATCCGAATTGTCCTGTTGCAAACTTCACGGTTAATAATGGTTGTGCAGGAGATTCTATTTGCTTTGTGAATCAATCTACAAAAGGTGATAGTATTGCTTATTATTGGGATTTTGGTGTTCCTGCAATTACTGATGATACGTCTAATCTGGAAAATCCCTGTTATTTGTTTCCAATTCCACCAACTGCCGATACGGTGCAATATAATGTAATGCTTGTTGTATATAATATTATAACTGGTTGTAATGATACCGTAGTGATTGCGGTGCCAATTTATCCGGTGCCATATGCCGATATAACGCGCGATTCGCCTAACGATGGGTATTATGTTTCAGCCGGAGCTTATGTAGATTTTAATGGCAATGATTCTAATACTATTGCAGTACCACCGAGTATATGGATTTGGGATTTGGATAACGGTACTTTTTCTAATGATAGTAACCCACAGGATGTTGTTTATGGCCCTGGAGATTTAGGATTGAATATTGTTGAATTACAGCTTATTAACGGAGCTTGTACTACAATAGTTTACGATACTTTCTTTGTAAAATATGAAGATGTATATCGTGGCGGCTATTATGATGGAAGTGATTCCACGCTAAGCCTTTCGCTTTGTTTGCCAGATTCTGCATGGATTGGTGGATTTTATGATGGACAAAGCTATAATGATATTAGTTCCAATTGTCCGACCGATTCCGCATGGATAGGAGGTTTTTTCGATGGACAAGATTATAATGAGACAGTGTCTGCTTGTCCACCAGATTCTGCATGGAATGGTGGATTCTATGATGGTGCAAATTTAAGTATGCTTGAGGCCGATTGTCCGCCAGACTCGATATGGATAGGAGGTTTCTACGATGGGCAATCTATGGCTAGAGAAGATGCATATTGCCCTCCCGATAGTATATTTACCGGAGGATTTTATGATGGAGCAGATGTTACGGTTTTATTAGCAGACTGTGAGCCGGAAGATATTTTTAAGGGTGGTATAAATGATGGTGCGGGAGTTTATATGGTATCTACCTGTAATCCATTGCCTGTTGAGATGCTGAGTCTTATTGCATATTGGCGTGGAAATGACGGTGTTGTACAATGGGCAACTGCAACTGAAACCAATAATAAAGGCTTTTTTGTAGAAAGAATGCTGCCCGATGGAGATTTTGAAAGTCTGTCCTTTGTTCCCGGGGCAGGGACGAGTAATTCTCCAAAAAATTATACCTGGATAGATCAGAATCTTTTTAATCGGGATGGTAAAGTCTTTTATTATCGCCTTCGACAGGTAGATTTTGATGGTTCAGAGAATCTAAGCGAAATTGTGTCATTGTCGAAGCTAGATATGACTGAGACCAATGATGCATTACAGATATTAAGACTTTATCCTAATCCGGCGCAACAAAGCAGTGATGTTAATTTATTGATGCACATGCCGGAGGGAGGAAATATTTCGATTCAAATTCACGATCAGTTGGGTCGAATTGTATTTGAAATTAATATGCATATTTCGGATGGATTGCATACATTTGTATTACCTGCATCGGAATGGAATGCCGGGGTCTATCAATTGCATATTATTACCCAAAGTGAAAGCAATTCAATGCCATTTATAATAACCAAATAAACACAAAAATGAAAAAATCTCTAATCTTGTTCGCAGTTTTCTTTCTGAGTATTATGCTTGGAAATGCACAAACCCCAACACCACTTGGAACAGCTGATTTTCCTGCACCTGGTGACAGTTCTGATGTTATTGAGTACACTCTCCCAGCTACAGAAGCATTTAGTGATTCAACCTCTGCAAATGATACTCTAACTATTGACAGAACGTTGGAAAAATGTCTTCAGGCAATCGGCGATACCTATATGGATGATATTTCAATCGGTGGTAACCAAACAGATACGGTGCCTTTAATTATTTATGCTCAAATGCCAGGGGCAAATACTTTTCACAGGGTCTATAACCTGCCTAACGCTTTTACACCCGGTCAGTCATCATTTCCAACAGCTACGGTGTATACCTATTTGGAAACTGCAGATGGTCCCGGATATATATACTATAGAAATGATGCGAATGGTTTTTATGAACTCGGCTCATATGTTTTACCTCCAGGTAATCCAACAATTACATTAAGTAATTCACCAGCCAAGCCTGTTGTTTTATTTCCTGTTGATTATAATAGCCCAAATAATGTTGTTGATCAGGTTGTTAATTCAAGTGGTGGTGGTATTTCTACCATAACTCATATCAATGCTACTGTTGATGCATACGGAACATTGGTTGTAGTTTCAGGTAGTGTTGCAAGTCCAATATATACTACCTATGCAAATTATTTGAGAGTATTACAAACCAGTATGGATACTATTGATATTTCGTCAGGAATGTATTTATATGTAGAAAGTAAGTTTTACAACTACTATATTCCTGGTTATTTTGACCCTATTATTGTGTATTCAGTTGCAAAAATCAGAAATAATATTGATCCAATGATGTGGTCTTTATTATCGGGGCTTGAATGGCATAACGAAGCAGAAATTCAGTACAATAAGAAGTTTGATTTTACTGGTGTGCAGGATAATGAAGAAGCAATGTTTAATCTTTTTCCAAATCCGACAAACGGACCTGTTTCATTGGAAATGCCTGCCTTTAATGGACAGAATGTAGTGGTAAAAGTTTATGATATTGCCGGTAATGAAGTTCATAATTCTCAATACTTGAATGGTTTGATTAATTTCGATATGAGTGATCAGCCTGCGGGTATGTATGTTGTGAATATCACAAGTGGTGATTTCAGCTTTAATAGCAAGCTTATCTTACAATAGATAACTCATTTTCATAGGTAAAAAAAACCACCTTCGTTTGAGGGTGGTTTTTTTATTTTATATAGAATCTTCGATTATTCTTTTACGAAATTGATTACTTTGCTCTCATTATCACTAATGAGTTTCAAATAATATAAACCAGGAGAATAATTCTCAGTTGAAATGCCTTCGATTTTATTTTCAATATTGAGGGTTTCGATTAATCGTCCGTCTGATGAAAATACTTGTGCAATACAGTTTTCAGCACCGGCAATATTCAAATAACTATTAGCCGGGTTTGGATATACCTGCACTTCGTCGAGTTGCATAAATTGAACAGCCGGGTTATATACTTTGGTGAGTTTCCAACCAATATCGAAGCCCCAGTTTACAGAAGAAGTCATTCTTTCATTTCTCCAAGCATCGCCACCTGAATACATTGCATAGCGGTTTTCCTTTCTCATATAATAGCTAAGATTATAACGATCGTAAGGGTCATACATCAGATGAACATTAGAAGTCGGGTCAGTTGTTGAATATAAACCAACACGAAATGAGTTTATATCTTTTGTTTCAGTTCCACTATAGCTATGAAGCATATCTCCATAATTATAAGAATAGCCAGGAACAAATGAGATGGAAACACCAGTTACTTTATCGGCGGGAACCATAATATTTACAGGAAACTGAATATATTTTCCATTCAGCATTGTTGTATCGCTTGGAGCAAGTGGGTATTTAATGATGATTTTTCCGGGGCCAGTTAATTTTGCAAAATATCCGGTTTGAGTAGTATCACCATAAGCAGCGGGTGGCGATGCATCTAATGTGTCTGGGGTGTAAATATAAATAGTGTGCTCAAATTCAGGGTTCTCAGTAGGATTTCCATATACAAATTCAGCTACCAGTGTATCTGTAACTCCATTCAATATTGTATTATACCAACCAAGTACAAAAAGTGAATCAATAATATATGCTTCACCTGCATTTAATGGGGCAAGGAATATACCACTGTATGGATCAAGAACCTGTCCCACAGAGTTTAGCCAGTTAGCCTTAATTGTACCTGAAGACTCATAAACTACAGTAGAATCAACAAAAATAAGGTTTGCATAATGAGAAACCAGGTCATAGCCACCATAAACATTGTCGAATAAATCCCATGTTGGAATAAACCAACCGGCATCGACTGTGTCTTTTGGGGAAGAGAAATCTCTTTTAATAAATGGGGCGTTTTTACCCTCAGGACTATTGGTTTCAATGCCTTCAATCTGTGCAGAAACCTGTAAAGTCACAAAAGCCAGAATAATAAGAATAAAATGTTTCATGTTTTTGTTTTCAAAATTATAAAATTCTAAGATAAATATTACAATTTATGTGTTAAATTCGACGAATAGCCTTAAATGACTTGAAAGTATCAAGACAGCGGATTCTAGCAAAACCATGTTCAATAATGGGTCTCATATATTTTTTACTTCCCAATTCTGGAATGTATTGTAATATATATTCATTGTTTGGATCGAATTTTTTTGCCTGAGATTCTGGATTAAATATGCGGAAATAGGGTGCGGCATCACAACCAGTACCTGCAGCCCATTGCCAGTTTCCATTATTGGATGAAAGTTCATAATCCATGAGTTTTTCTGCAAAGTAAGTTTCACCCCAACGCCAGTCTATTAGCAAATGCTTTGTGAGAAATCCGGCTGTAACCATTCGCACACGATTATGCATATAGCCGGTAGCATTCAGTTCGCGCATTCCGGCATCAACTAAAGGATATCCGGTTTCTCCATTTTTCCACCGTTCAAAATCTTCTTCATTATTGAGCCATGGAAAAAGATCGTATTCTTTTCGGAATGAGCGGTTTTCTACATATGGAAATAGATAGAGAATATGTATAAAGAATTCACGCCAAATGAGCTCGTTTAACCACGTTTCACTCCATTGTGAGGCAATTTTTACGGCCTGTCGGATGCTAATTGTTCCAAATCTGAAATGTATGCCTAGTCCGCTACAGCCATTTTTAGCCGGAAAATCTCGTAAAGAATGATAATTCCGGATTAAGTTTTCATTAAATTTTGGTTTTGAAATAGTATACAGAACAGGAGATTTACCTTCAGGATATTGAATTTCAGCCGACTCAACTTCAATAAACTTTCCTGTATAATTATCTGATGGATAATTTTTTACATCTTCGTCGCAGAGAATGGATTTCCATTTTCTTGAAAACGGTGTAAAGACGGTGTAGGGTAGTCCTTTATCTGTCAAAACTCTCCCGGGTCTCATGATGATTGAATCTGTAAATTGCTTAAAACCAATACCTTTTGTTTTTAAGAACGCACTAATTTCCTTATCACGCTTAATGGCATCAGGTTCATAATCTTCATTACAATATACGGTGCTGAGCTTAAATTCTTCAGTAATTTTTTGGAATATTTGAAGCGGTTTTCCATGAAAAACCTGAATGGCTTTTCTCGGTTTTTTCAATTCAGCATTGAGGATCTGAAGCTGATCATAGATGAATGAAACCCGACGATCTTCAACCGGAAATTTATTCAGAATATCTGTGTCGAATATAAAAATCGGCAATACTGTTTCGTTTTCTTTTAATGCATGATACAATGCCTTATTATCAATAAGTCTTAAATCACGTCGGAACCAGAATACGGCAATTTTTTCCATTCTATATTAAAATTGTAACTTTACACTGAATAAAGATAGCAAATTTATGGCACAAAAAAGAACAAAAAAAGACAAACATAGAGACGATTTGAGTATCAATATACTGGCGATTTTTAAGAAGAATCCGTATACCGTATTAAATTATAAACAGATATCTGCGCGTTTGGGAATTTCTCAGGGCAAGGAGCGCAATCTTGTGGTTGCGGCATTAAAAAAAATGGTCAATCAGGATCTCTTGATTGACAAAGAGCGTGGAAGATTCCTGCTAAATCCACAGATTTTTGAAGAACAGAAAGGTGTAGAACTTTCCGGGAAAATAGAAATTACCAATACAGGTAAAGGCTATGTAATTGCAGAAGACGAAGGCGACGATATTTTCATCAATCATAATAATTTGGGACAGGCATTGCACGGAGATCGGGTGAAAATTCGCCTATTTCCACGTCGTAAAAGTCATAAACCTGAAGGAAAAGTGTTGGAAGTGCTTGAACGTGGCCGCAAACAATATGTTGGGATTTTACAGAAGGGACATAATATGTCGTTTTTCATTCCGGATGATAAGCGCATCCATGTCGATTTTATGATTCCGAAAGAGGCATTGAGCGATGCTGAAAACGGCGAAAAAGTGGTGGTTACCATTACCGATTGGCCTAAGCGCGGGAAAAATCCGTTTGCACAAATTGAAACAGTGCTTGGAAAGCCAGGAACCAATGATGTGGAAATTCAGTCTATTCTTGCAAATTACGATTTTCCATTGCAGTTTCCCAAGATGGTAGAAAAGGCTGCAACTCGTATTCCTGTTGAGATTTCTAAGGAAGAAATTAAAAAGCGTAAGGATTTTCGGAAAACATGGACCATTACCATTGATCCGGCCGATGCCAAGGATTTTGATGATGCCATTTCACTTAAAAAACTCGATAATGGGAATTGGGAAATGGGTGTGCATATTGCTGACGTTTCATATTATGTTACTCCTGATTCTGTAATAGATAAAGAAGCAGTTGAACGTGCCACTTCAATCTATATGGTGGATAGAGTGATTCCAATGTTGCCGGAGAAACTTTCAAATAATGTATGTTCTTT
>JAFGWG010000100.1 GCA_016937255.1 Bacteroidales bacterium | reverse complement strand
CCCCAGCGCTCTCCTACAACAAAAAGGCTGGTTTTAATGATAAATTTATCCGCCAAATTATACCCAACCGATAAACTGCCTTCGTAATCGGGAATATGCCAAGGATATTTTTCATTCACAGCATCCACATCATTATAGGCAAATGAAAGACTGGCGCTCCACTTGTCTTTAATTTTGAGCATGGCATCCATAGAAGCGGTAAACATATTAATATCGTCGCGCACTACGCCAAACCAATTACCCATATAGGTAAGTGTATCATTCACAAACAAAGCTTGATTGCTGATTTTTTTCTGTTTTCCCTGAATATTATAAGAAAATCTTTTGCCAATATTTCCGCGTACACCACCATAAAGTTCACGATCAGTAAATGAATGAGAATTTTCAACCTGGTAATGAATAAATGGGTTTTCCTGAGCCAATCGACGGTATGAATCGTAAGTAACATCGCCATCAACACCACCAAAAGCAGTAATTGTGCCTGGAAGTAAGTTCAAATCCATTTGAATATGAGGGTAAATCTTTGCGGTAGAATTAGAATCAATATCCATCGCCATATTCACACCCAACTCAATAAAAATAAGTCCCAAATTGGTATTCACATAAGGCCTGATATTGAGTGCTCCAGCATTATAATCGCCAAAGCTACGCTTACTTAGAACATATTCATTATCCATTTTCACACCTATTCCCTGATATTTACTAATGCTTAACCAACGGACATTTTTATGCAAAAGCCCCTTCATATATATATTATGATCCAAACTTTCATCCAAGTCCCAGAAAGCACTATATTTCATGTTTAGCTTGAAACTCGCATGACTGGAATCGGTAATGGCACTTTGCCATGTAAAATCGAGTCCAGTTTCGTTGTACCGCTGTTTGTAATCGTCTTTTTCAAGTGTATCAAGAATTTCTGCAGGATTAAATCCATAAAAATGCACCACATCACGATCAAAGAAAGCATTGAAATGCATACTCGATTTTTTACGAAAACGACTATAGTACATTTCTGCCTCGTTCTCACTATTTCCAGTAAAAGCGTAATTATCAATATCTGCAGCTGATGAAAAATGTTTGAGATGCAAACCAACAGATTTATCCTTATCTCTTTTTCCGTTGAGATAGAGATATCCGAAAATGGTTTTGCCCATTCCCCCACCGAGTTTAATATAATTTCCATAAAGCTCATCAAACGACTCGCCCGACATCTTCGCGGCAGAAAAGGGTTTGGTTTCATAATACGTTTTAATTGGCTGAGGGAAAATAGTGTATTTTAATTCCCGCTTCAAATCAGCAGTATCGTTCACTGTTGGCTTTTCATTGATCTTTGGAAAAACCATTAAACTGGGGTCAAATGCACCCACAACAATAACATTTTCATTGTACGTGTCAACCGTGTCGCTTTGAGCCAAACTGGCTGCAATGCAAACAAAAAATAAAATCAGGAAAGAAATTATGTTTTTCATAAAAACCGATTATTCATTAATGATTATTTCGCCTTCTCCATTGCTGTTTTCTTCTACCAGCTTTTCCATCTCCAAAATATTATTGAGCTTAGCTTTGGCTTCATTCACCATATCTTCGCCCTCGTAATTATCAATTACACTCTGCAGGGTGTATTTTGCCTGGAATAGATCGCCTTTAGCAACATATACATCAGACAAAAGAATAAATGAGCGTGCTACCCAATCTTCAAATGAGGCAAATTCGTTGATAAGATCGAAGATCAGTCTTTCCGATTCCTCATAGTTTTTCTTATTAAACTGAATCAGAGCAAGATAATAATTGGCTTCTGCGCCCAATTCATTCGATTTCAGCTTAACCAGTTTCTGAAATTCCTGTGTGGCTCTTACTTCATCTTTCAATTGAAATGATGAACGACCAATAACTGCAGAAGCTTTGTTTTTATCATCTTCGTTAATATCTGTCATGCTAATAAGTTCCTGTGCAGAAAGTATGGCTTCATCATATTGCTCCAAGTTAAAATGTGCAAACATGATATTCTTACGAGCCTCTTGAATGGCCGCCTGCATTTGAGCTACTTTAATTAATGCCGAATATCGCTCAATAGATACTGCATATTCCTTTTTATTGTAATGAATTCGTGCACTTTTTACCAACGACGATTCAGTATAATTAGAGAAAGGCTTCGACAAAACATATTCATAGCCAATAAGCGCTTCATCAAACACTTTATCACCATACAAACATTCTGCACGGTAGAATTGAGCATTCAAGATAAAACTGCCTTCAGGATAATTATCGATATAATTCTTAAATGCGGGAACTGCACTACCACAATCGCCATCGAGGTATTTATTTTCAGCAGCCTGATACACTAAACTGTCTTGCTCAAGCTGAGAAATGGTTCTACCATACGTCTGTACCAGTGCAATAAACACATCAATCTGATCCATATCGGTATAAATGGCTTTCAAACTCATCCATGCCTGCTTGGTTTCTTCCGTTCCTTCATATTGATCAATAAGCATTTTGAATGCCGCAATAGCATCGTCGTTTTTGCGCATATTGCGATAAATCATTCCTTTTTTCAGAATGGCTTTAGAGCGAAGTTGACTTTCAGGATAATCGGTAATAATTTGATCATATGATTTCAACGCATCGCTTTGCTTATCGATAATCTCATTGGTAATTCCCTGCTCATAAAGTGCATCATCAGCAAAATCTGATTTGGGATAATTCTGCAACATCAATGATAGTGTATTAATTTTACCGCTATAATTGCCTTTAATTCCTTCGCATTTTGCTTTTTGCAATAAGGCATAGTCGCGGTTTGAAGATTTGAGCGCAATACTTTTTTCATACCAAGTAATGGCAAGGCTATAATCTTTTTCGATATAATAAGAATCGGCCAAACGCAACATAGCATCATTGCGCATATTTAGAGGCTCATTACTGGAATTATCAATATAATTCTTAAAACTCGATTGTGCACTTTTATAGTTTTTGCGCTGCATCTGCGCATATCCCATATTATACCAAGCACGGTTGAAATAAGGAATATTTTCAGATGCAGGGTAATTTAGAAAAAGCTTATAATTGGCTGCGGCAGAATCGTATTGGCTAAGTTTATAATATGATTCTCCTTTCCAATACAGAGCTTCAGCTCTCACTTCGCGATTATAATTATTGATAATGGCGACATTAAAAAGTTTAATGGCATCGCGATAGCGGCCACTATTGTAAATTTCAACACCATGAAAATAATTAACTTTCTGATAAGCTTCGCGAATGCGCTCAGTCTTAAATTTAATTCGCTCAATCATCTCAATGGCACCTTTATAATTGCCAGTGGTCATAAGAAGATCAACCAACAATTCTTTGGCTTCCTCTGCCCGATCTGAATTTGGATAATCGGTTAAGTATTGCTCCAGAGAACGCACTGCCCCATTGTATGGATGAAAATCGAGTTCATACGATAAACGGGCATAATTAAACAAGGCATCTTCCGAAATAAGTTGGTTAAAATTGAGACGGTAGGCTTCGTTAAAAGCATTTAATGCATATTTTTTATTTCCAATTTTCAAATAGCAATCGGCCAAATGATAGCTGCAATTCTGATTAAGACGATCTTCCTTGGAAGAAACTTTCTCAAAATTCTCAACCGCCTTACCCCAATTCTGAATACTGTAATAGGCATAACCAAGTTGATAATAGTCTTCGCGTGTAATTCCATTTGCTGTGCTTTCCATATATTTTTCGAGATATGGTACCGCTGCGCTATATTTCTTCTTTGCATAATATGCATCACCTAACATTCGCGACATTTCTGCTTG
The DNA here is from genome assembly GCA_016937255.1 of Bacteroidales bacterium. Classification (GTDB taxonomy): domain Bacteria; phylum Bacteroidota; class Bacteroidia; order Bacteroidales; family DTU049; genus BM518. Next base: position 956 of record JAFGWG010000100.1, on the reverse strand, counting down.
GCGCTTCACATTAGGATTCTCGAGCATAGGAGGCACAAAATCGATCAGTTCATCATACTTATTCTGAAGATAATAGATCTGAGCAATATAATACGGAGCAATGCCCCCAAAACTTTCATCGGATAATAAAGATTTGAAGCCTGACAAAGCCACTTCGTATTGCTTTTCGGAATAAGCAATATGACTATAATAATAAATAGCAGGACGAGTATATGTATTATCGTAATCTTTAATAGCCATAAAATGTTTTCGGGCTTCAGTATTATCTTCCAACATAAAATGCGAATAACCGAACTTAAAATGATATTCTGCCAGCTGATCTTCACTAAGCACCCTCTCATTGGTATTAGGATAGGCATTAATTGCCTTTTTATAATTTTTATCGCGATAATAAATATTACCAAGGTAAAACCATGAGAGTTTTACATAGCTATTTTCCGGATGCTGGTTTATATAGTCGATAAATAATGCATCTGCATCTCGATTTAGCAGTTCATAAGCACATACTGCCGCATAAAATTCAGATTCAATGCTAATTGGATTTTCCTTATCATCCACTAAACTTACCACCTGAGTAAAAGTTTGGCGAGCAGCAGCATACTTTTCCTTTGCATAAAGGTCGTTGGCATCTTCAAAAAGAGCAGCCGGCTGAGAGTGAACCAAGGTTTTCTGCGCAGTACTAAATAAACAAAACAACAACAAAGCAGCTGCTATAACAGTTGTGCGGAATGTCTTCATATTACAAAATTTACTGAGTAAAAGTATATCCAATACCTTAATATATTAAGCAGGTCGCCTTTGATTTATTAACAACGCAGTTTTAATTCCTGAAATTGCCAAAACCTTAATTCTATCGTAAAAACCTGACTGGTTTAAAACTTGCGCAGTGGAGCTTTTCATCGTCTCAACAAAGGAGGCTCATGGAAAGCGTGGGTGGCAAATTTCTGCACCGCTTG
>JAFGWG010000099.1 GCA_016937255.1 Bacteroidales bacterium | reverse complement strand
TGATCGCAGGCCTGCTCATGTCCACCCATGGCAGCGGTACGGCAAGCAACGATTCTTCCCAACACCCTGCCTTGCAGGGGAGTGAAGATTTTTTCGCTAGCGAGCTGATCTCCAAAAATCCGGATCACATCAGCCAAGCTGAGTACGGTACTCACGCACTAGTATAGTTGTAGAGCCTATCCAGTGGGCTGTGCGCCTTGACCAGATCGCACTGTGCCACGTGTAGGTAAATCATGGTGGTGGTGATATCGGCATGGCCGAGCAGCTCCTTGAGTGTAACGATATTGACTCCCTGCTCTAATAGATGCGTGGCGTATGAATACCTGAGTGAATGCAGGTTGACACTCTTGGTGATGGAGGTCTTCTTCAGATTCTCACGCATGACCCAGGATAGTCCCCGCACACTGTAGCGACCATCGGCTTCCTTTCCGTTGAAAAGCCACACATGGGGATTCTCCGCTGCCAGATACCTGCGTAACCCCACAGCCATGGCTTCGGCCAACGGAACGACGCGGTCTTTCTTATACTTGCTCTGACGGATGTGTAGGGTCTTGCGCTCGAGATCGACATCCGATATTTTGAGATTAATCACTTCCTGTCCACGCAACCCGGCAGAATAGATGAGTGCCAGTACGATGCGTTGTTTGAGCAGCGCCGGTGCTGCAAACAATTCTTTGAGTTCTGCACGATTGAGGATAACGGGAAGTTTGGTATCGCCTTTGAGTGAGGGTAAGGCTATGGCGTTCTTGTTCATGCCCAGCAAACGATAGTAATACCGAAGCCCGTAAACCATATGTTTGAACGTACTGCGCGAGGGTGAACGCGGATCCCTGGCCAATGCCACCAGAAAAGTGTTGATCTCATCCGGTTCAATCTGTTCCGGCAACTTGCCGAAATGCACCACGAAGGCAGCAATACGCCGAATGTAATTGGAAAGTGTGCTGATGCTCTGTCCCCGCAGAACAACTTGCTCTTCCATTCTTTTAGTAACCTTCTTAAATTCAGGAACCAGCGCGATGGCTTGCTCCACAATGGTAAAACCCGATTTTCTTCTCATAATTGTTGATTTTTTTGATGAATAATCTTACGAATATGAAGAAAATCGGGTACTTTTGGAAAACGAGTAAAAAAGCTACCCGTGGAGGCGGGTTTAGTTCAACAGCACCTAAACCACAGCCGCTTGCCTTGCAGCTTCGCCGCTACGGCAACGTCCGTGGTTTAGCTACCCGTTATGCCTCATTATAAAACCCGCAATCTTAAAATTCTACAATATGTCAACCAATCAACAGATTATCTTATCAACAATGCTTGATCAGCAAAAGACAGCATTAAATCCATCATTAAGTGAAAATGATTATTTCAATTTGTTTGTAACTGAACAAGTGCTTAAAAATTTTGAACTTTCATATGAAGAGTTAGAGGAGGGGATTGTTGATAATAGTGGAGATGGAGGCATTGATTCAATTTACACATTTGTTAATTCAGAGTTGATTCAAAGAGATTCGGAATTAATTGATGGGAAAAGGGGGTCGTCGATTGATATTTACATAATTCAATCAAAAAACACCAATGGTTTTGGTGAAAGTGCAATTGAGAAATGCATATCTTCTGCTAATGATTTATTTGATTTTACAAAAACATCTGATGAATTAAGAACAGTTTATAATAATGACCTTCTTGCTAATAGAGATGTTTTTAAAAATCAATATTTGCATCTTGCCTCAAAATTTCCCATATTGAAATTTTTTTATTTCTATGCTTCAAAGGGAGTTGAAGTTCATGATAATGTAAGTCGAAAGGTGGCAAATCTGAAAGAAATTATTATTAAGCATTTTGACAAAGCAGAGATTGACTTTGAATTTCTTACAGCAGGAAAGCTGATAGAATTATCAAGAAGAGAGCAAATCAAAACCAAATCTATAACATTATTAGATAACCCAATCTCAACACAAGATGGTGGATATATTGCAATAGCACCACTTGGGCATTATTTTGAATTTATAACAGATGAAAATCGTAATATTATTAAGTATTTCTTTGATTCAAATATTAGAGATTATCAAGGAAGTGTAGAGGTTAATTCGGGAATTAAAGATACACTAATCGAAGGCTCCTTAACTGAAGATTTCTGGTGGCTAAATAATGGTATAACCATTACTGCTTCAGATGCAACTTTCGCTAGTAAAAAGTTGCAGATTGAAGAACCTCAGATTGTTAATGGCCTTCAGACATCGTTTGAAATTTATAACTATTTCAAAAATAATCGAATTGAAAATGAAAAAAGAAATGTTCTTATTCGTGTTGTTAAAACAAAAGATGAAGTTAGTCGACTAAAAGTGATAAAGGCTACTAATAGCCAAACAAATATTCCACCCGCTTCGCTGAGAGCTACTGATCCAATACATAGAGATATTGAAGATTATTTGATAGCAAAGGGATTCTACTATGACCGAAGGAAGAATTATCATAAAAATCAGTTAAGACCAATAAACAAGATTATTAGCATTTCTTGCTTAGCACAGCTTGTTATGAGCGTTTTACAGCAAAAACCAGATTACGCTCGCGCGCGACCTTCTACAATAATTAAGAATAATACCGATTATGACGAGGTTTTCAATCCAATTATCCCAATTGATCTATATTTCAAACTTATACAAGTCAATGAGATTATGGATAGTTCATTAAAATTGTATGACCCCAAATTGACTCGTACACAGATTGGTGACATTCGCTTTCATGTAATTATGTATGTTGTTGGTTTACTTACATTGAAAATTAAGCCTAATGCCCAAGATATTGCAGCAATAAATATTGGTAGTATTACAGATCAGATAAAAAAAGATGCAATAGAAAATACTTTCGTCATTTATGAATCGATGGGAGGATCAAATGCAATAGCAAAAGGAAAAGAGTTTGTCCAAGAAGTTTTAATTCAAATTGATTCAAATATAAAAAATAACGAGGCATAATAAATAGCACTCTGAGCGGCCTGCAAGGCCCAGCGATGAGTCGACGTTGAACGACACCCGCCGGGTTTGCCCTATGCACTTATT
>JAFGWG010000098.1 GCA_016937255.1 Bacteroidales bacterium | reverse complement strand
TTATGGGCTGACGTTCTTTAATATCATTTTTTACAAGCAAAGTTAATAAATTTTGGGTTGTTACCTAGCCAAACAAAAATCCACAGTTAACTGATATTCTGTTCCATACAGATATGAAAAGAATGGAATTGCAATTCAAAGGGGGGTTGGCGAGTAAAGATATTATTGGTATCTTTACAACTAGAAATGAAGCTGAAAAAGTTGACCAAATGGCTTTATTAAAAGCTGGTGCAATTACAAGGTTTTAAATTGGTTTGGGGGTTGAATCCCCCTAGCTTTAAATTGAAATATTATGGGAAAACACTTAAAATTAATATCTACTAAATATTTACAAGAATATTCAAATAAAGTAAAAGTTGATTGGTTTGAAGTTTTTAATAACCTAAAAACGAAAACTCAATTCTCTCTTGAAGATTTTGAAGATTATATAATGTCATCATCTCTTTACTCATCTAAAATTGAAGGTAATACTCTTGATGCTAATAGTTTTTTTAGAAATCGAGGAAAGAAAACTTCAACAAGGAAAAATGAAGTTCAAGAAATTGAAACACTTATGGAAGCATATAAGTTTGCATCTGAAAATAAATTGAATCGAACAAACTTTTTTAAAACCCATGCCATTTTATCAAAAACACTCCTGCCATTAAAAGAAAGAGGTGTTTTAAGAAAAGAACAAGTTGGAGTAAGAGATTCCACAACATTAAAACCTGTATATTTAGCAGTAGAACCACAATTTTTAAAAGAAGAATTTGGTAAACTTTTCGATGATATAGATGAGTTACTCAAAAGAGATTTGAGCCATAAAGAAATTTTTTATTTTGCTTCAATGATTCATGTTTGGTTAGCTAAAATACATCCTTTCAGTGATGGCAATGGAAGGTCAGCAAGACTATTAGAAAAGTGGTTTTTGGTTTCCAAACTGGGTATATCTGCATGGTCAATTAACTCCGAAAAATATTATTGGGATAATCGTCCTGATTATTATCAAAATATTGCTCTTGGGTATAATTATTATGTTCTTTATTGGAACAGATGTATTCCATTCTTATTAATGTTGCCAAAAGCTATGCAGTTGTCTTAATACGTTTGCCCATAACGTTTTATATACGCAACACAAATATACGCATTGCGTGTATCCAAATCTTGTTTCTTGCGTATAGCAAAATCCTTGTATGTTGTTAATCAGAGAATAAAGATAAAAAATATTTGTAATACGCAGTTGTCATTATACCAGCCGAACTTCTATGCGTTAACTCGGGGCGCGCTGTTCAGCATGACATGTTTTTTTTGTTCTGCTAACATTTATCAACCCCACGCTTTCAAGTCCAATCATTCTCGTATTTTTGTAAAAAATTGGAATATGCGTTCATTTTTGCTTTGGGTATTGGCCATTGTTTTGAGTTTAGGCATTATGATTTATCAGAGAATGACCGGTCCTACAAGTCCGGTAAAGGGCTCTGTTGAATACATGGGCGAGGAAATTTCTTATAAACTCCTGAGAACTTGGGGAGGAGTTGACGGTGCAAAAATCTCTGTGGAAACCGGCAAACAGGAAGCCACTGGCTATATTATGTACCGCCGCTTTAGCAGCTATGACGAATGGACTCGTATTGAAATGATCAACTCTGGTGGCACGCTCGAAGCCTCTTTGCCAAAACTACCTGCAGCGGGCAAAATGATGTATAAAATTGCACTTACCAACGGATCAAATGAAATTGTTTTGAGCGACGAACCTGTGGTATTGCGTTATAAAGGTGGCGTTCCAATTTGGGTTCTGATTCCGCATATATTCTTTATGGTTTTATCTATTGTCTTTAGCATGCGAGCGGGAATTGAAGCATTTGCCCGCAGGAAACGTATTTTATTCCAATCGTTCATGGCTACTATTTCATTGATGATTGGTGGGCTTATTCTCGGCCCCATTGTTCAAAAATATGCATTCGGTGCTTACTGGACTGGTTGGCCTCTTGGACATGATCTTACCGACAACAAAACTGCTGTGAGTCTTATTATGTGGATCGTAGCGCTTATTATTATTAGAAAAAAACCTGAAAAACGAGGTTGGGTCATTGCGGCATCAATTTTACAGGTTATAATTTATTTGATTCCTCATAGTGTGCTCGGTAGCGAAATCGATTTCACTCAAACCCCATAAAAATGACTTTATCGCTGATCATTATTATTGTTACGGTATTGATTTCTTTGGCTTCTTTTCAGAATAGAGCGCTTATGGATCAGCTGAAATTTCATCCATGGACCATGAAAAGGGAAAATCAATGGCATAGATTTTTTAGCTATGGTTTTGTACATGCCGATTATATGCATCTTTTTGTTAATATGTGGGTTCTTTATATTTTCGGTGATAATGTTGAGGCATATTTGCGTTTCTTTTATGACAAAAATGCAATTCCGATTTTTGTGGCATTGTATTTTGGAGGACTAATTTTTTCAACAATCTATTCTTATGTAAAGCACAGGGATAATGTTTTATATTCAGCAGTGGGAGCTTCAGGAGCAGTATCCTCATTGGTTTTTGCATCTATTGTTGTTTTTCCCACCGATTCATTAATGATATTCCCTTTGCCATTTCAAATTCCGGCGTATTTATTTGGAGTTCTCTATTTGATTTATTCATTTACCATGGCTCGGCGAGCAAAAGACAATATTGGGCACGATGCTCATTTCTTTGGGGCAATTTTCGGAATCATTTTTATGGCAATTCTTGATTTTAACCTTATTACACGATTTTTATCGATGGTTTAAACAGAATAAATTTGATATTCGACCGTGATCATTTTTGTATTTCCTGAAATAAGTCTTATTTTAGCCACCTCATTTAAAAATTTAAAAATTAAAAAATATGGCTATTGTACTTACAGGGAAATCATTAACAATTGAAGATCTTGTTAAAGTTGCCCGTCACGGGGAAAAAGTTGAACTGCACCCAGATGCTGTTCAGCGCATTAATAAATGTCGTGCCATGGTAGAGAAGAAACTCGAAGCCGGCGAAATTATGTATGGAATCAATACCGGAATTGGTGAGTTTTCAGAAATGGTTCTGAATGAAGAGCAAATCAAGGATTTTCAGAAATATTTGATTTACAATCACGCGGCTGGTATTGGTGATGCGATGCCTTTAGAGTGGGTGCGTGGCGCAATGGTTGGACGTATTAATGTACATGCCAACGGAAATTCAGGTTGTCGTTTGGATATTACCAATACCCTGATTGCAATGCTAAACAAAAACGTTACGCCTTATGTTTGCAAAAAAGGTTCTGTAGGCGCCAGTGGTGACCTCGCTCCTATGTCGCAGATCGCTTTGCTGATGATGGGCGAAGGACATGCGTTTTACGAAGGTGAAATGTATGAAGGGAAAGTAGCTTTTGAAAAAGCCGGCATTCCTGTTCCCGGATTACTTGCTCGCGATGGATTGGCTACCATTAATGGTTCTAATGTGCTAACTGCAATGAGCGCAATTATGATTTACGATACCAATCGTTGGTTTAAGCAGGCAGAAATTGCTGCAACTATGTCTCTTGAGGCACTGAAAGCCAATTTTGGTCCTTATAATCCAAAAATTCATGAAGTTCGTGGTTTTGCTGGTGCACAACGTAGTGCCGCTGCCATTAGAAAAGTGGCTCAAAATGGCGATCTGATTGAAAAGAGAATGAAAGTTAAAGTTCAGGATGCATATTCTATGCGTTCAACTCCTCAGGTGATTGGTGCTGCGCATGATGCACTTGCTTATGCCCGTTCACAGGTGGAAATCGAACTCAATGGTGTTGGAGACAACCCTATTTTCTTCCCGGATGATAATCTTCAGCTCTCTGGTGCAAACTTCCAGGGTACTCCGGTAGCCGTTCCTATGGATATGATTGGCGCTTGTGTTACTATGGTAAGTGTTTTGTCAGAACGTCGTATGAATCGTTTGAATAATCCTGCACTGAGTGTTGGTTTACCGCCATTCCTTACTATTAACCCGGGTCTTTTCTCAGGTTTGATGCTCAGCCAGTATACAGCCGACATGCAGATTGTTGAGCAGCGTATTCTTTCTGCTCCTGCTTCTATTCAGTCTATTCCTGCTGCTGCCGACCAAGAAGATTTTGTTTCTATGGGAATGAATACTGCATTGAAGAATTTTCAGATTATGGATAATGCTTATGGTGTGCTTGGAATTGAATTTATGGCCGCTGCTCAAGCCCTTGATATTCGTCGCAGACAGGAAACCGAATACAAATGGGGTGATGGAACACAGGCTGCACACGACGTTATTCGTAAGCATATTGATTTTCTTGAAATCGACCGCCCATTGTATCCTGATCACAACGAGATGAAGGAGTTGATGCAATCTTGCGAAATTTTGGAAGCAGTTGAAAAAGCAGTTGGAAGTCTTGAATAGTATAAACTTGAATTATGAATCAGTATCCTAATCAGAATTATCAACAGCAACCTCAACAACCTCAGTACCAAGGGCCTGGTATTGAAGCTCAAATTAAGGCAATATTAAGCTCAACCCGTGGTTGGTTGATGTTTTTGGGCATTATCAATATTATTTTTGCTTCAGTATATACTTTGATCACGCTGGGAATTGGAATTGTCGTGATGTGGGTGCCTTTTCTGCTGGGAATATTCTTAATCAGTGCTGCCAGTAAAATTAAAAATTACCTGCTTCTAGGCAACCCAATGAGTCTGGTGGAATACCATAAGCAAATGAAAAGTTTCTTTGTTACTAAAGGGGTATTGATTATAATTGGTTTTGCGTTGAGTATTATTGGTGCAATTGTAATTGCTGTTTTGGGAATTACTCTAACCAATAATTTTACTATCCCATGGTAAATTTTCAGTGGATTAACGCTAATTTAATTAGTGTTTTATCGCATTGATTATGAAATGATTTAGCCTTATTGTTGAAAAAAAATCATATATGAGTTGCTTAAAAATCATGTTTTGAACAAAAATTTCATATTTTTACCAGCACAATATGTAAATTTGGCATATTAATTTTGCAAGAAAACAATCAACATATCAGGTTTAACTAAAAAACAAAAGTTATGGAACAAACAAACAATGCTCCTGAAGTTCAGAAAAGACCTACCTTTCTGACAGTATTATGTATTCTTACCTTCATTGGTAGCGGACTTTCAACAGTTCTTTATCTTATAGCAGTTATTGCTTTTGGAGCTGTTAGTGGCTTACTTGATTCAGTACCTGGATTTGGTGCAATGGGCGATGCCGGTTTGGCAATTTTTGCAGTATTCTTTGTGCTCGCTTTCCTTTCACTATTTGGTGCTATCATGATGTGGAAACTAAAGAAAACAGGTTTTTATCTCTACACAGCAGCCAATATTATTGCTCTGATTCTCCCTTTCGTTTTGTTTTCAGGAGTTCCAGTTAACATTTTCGGTATTATTATAACCGTTGGTTTCATCGCAATGTATGCAGCCAATTTGAAAGCAATGAAATAAGCTTTTATCTTTTTCTAAAAGGCAGACCTCGGTCTGTCTTTTTTTTTGAATTATTTTTTGCGAATTAAAATATTTAATACATTAGCCAAAATTAATTAAATACATAGTATTATGGATAATTCAAATATGCCCGCCCCACCTAAAACTTGGTTGGTTGAGTCTATTCTAGCAACATTGTTTTGCTGTATGCCTTTTGGTATTGTTGGCATTGTATATGCTTCTAAGGTTGAATCTTTATACCAGAACGGGTTATATGATCAAGCTCATAAAGCCTCGGAAGATGCCGGCAAGTGGACTAAAATCAGCTTTTGGCTTGGTTTGATTGTGATAGTATTGTATTTCATTGCAATAATGTTTAGTGGTGCAAGCATCTTCTTTTTACAAGGGTTCTAAATATCTGCTGATTCTTCTCTTTCTCGGATTTCTTGTTTATATTTATGGGAGATATAATCCTGCGGAGCATCAAGTTTTTCCTAAATGTCCTTTTCGGACACTCACAGGCTACAAATGCCCGGGTTGTGGTTCACAAAGGGCTATTCATGAAATTTTGCAGGGGAATATTGTCGGAGCTTTTCATTTCAATATGCTTTTGGTTATTGCAATCCCTTATTTAATTACAGGTTTTATTTTTGATCGCGTGAAAAATCCCGGTCCAGTTTTTCTTTCATGGCGAAAAAGACTATTTGGTAGGAAAGCTATATTTATTGTTTTGGCCATAATTGTCTTTTTTTGGATTTTGCGAAACACTCCTGTGTTAACTTGAATTTTTTCTTTCAGCTATTTTTCGGATATTTGCGGAGAAGTTAAACAATCAAGTCATGAAATACACTTTTAAACGACCTTTGATGCTGCAAATTCTTTTTTATATGAGCTCTGTTTTTACTGTATTGGGCTTATATCTTTTAATTAAGCGAATGGTAATAGATGCAGATGCCCAAACAGCTATGACTATGTTCTCTTCAAAAATATCTTCTTCATATATCTATATGGGAATAGCTGTAGTTGGTCTGTCCTTTATATTGAAATGGTTTGGTGTGTTTTTAATGTATAATCGCAAAACATGGGGATATATCTTGTTCATTATTCCAAATCTGATTTTTTTGGCAGCAATGGTGTATATCATTATTTATGGGTTTCAAACTCCAACAACGTTCACCATCGCCGGAGTAACTTTCCTTATGATTGCACTTTATACTGTGGAGTTGTTCTGTCTTCGAGGTTTACGAAAGAAACAGATCAGTTTAATATAGTTTTTCTGACTTTTATATCATTATTTTTTAGCTTTTCGAAGATATTTTACTATATTTGATAACTGTTTTTGCTAAGGCGACTTGTGTTGGGTCGTATTTAAGCCGCAAAATATAAATATTTATCTTTATTTTGCAGACTTAAGTGCAGCGATTGCAGCATTTTCGATTTACCAATACTGCTGATTATGAAACCCGGATCGCGCTTCAATATCGATGACTTTTTAGTGGAGAACTCTGTTGCTTCAGATATTTTGATGCAGTTCAAAGGCACTATTTCTGAGAAAAAATCAGATCGAATCATCGATGATATGGAAATGCTCTTCGATGAACGGGAAAAATTAATTAGAAAGCGCATTTTAATCGCTTCACTTGAAATTCTTCAGAATGTAAGTCAGCACAATGAGTTTCCTCTTTATCCTTCTGTTTTTTTAGCTGTTAGAACAAAGCAGGGTTTTCGAATTGATTGTGGAAACGCCATTAGTATTCAAAGGCGTGCGCTTATTGAAAAACTAATTCGTGATGTGAATCGAAAGGTGGCCATAAACGATAAAGAAACTTATAAAAAAGCACTTGAGGATTCTGATATAAATGGCAGGGGTCTTGGGCTGCTTGAAATTAGGCGTAAAGCAGGAATGCCTCTGGATTTTGCATTTACCGTTATCGACGATGGAACATATTTCTTTCATTTTATCGTTAAATTCAATATGAGTGTGTGATGAATTTCTCCAATTGATTTTGTGGGGCTGTAGAGAAGTTTGATTATGATAACAGAAATCAACTATTTAGTGGGTATCGACGATACGGATAATCTTACATCACGTGGAACCGGATTTATTGTTCGGCAACTTGCAGCTCAGTTGAGGGATGAAAATATTGCTCGTGTTCTGGCCGTATCTCGTCACCAACTATTTGTGCACGATGAAATTCCATATACTTCACATAATAGCTCGGCTTGCATGGAGTTGATTTGTGAAGACAGAAAAGCGCTGGAGGACTATTGCCGAAATTATTTGCTCGAAGTGGCTGCCGATGGATCTGATGTCGGACTTTGCATTATCCCGTTCGATGAAGTGGATGAGGATATTATTAATTGGGGGCTATCGGCAAAGAAAATTGTTCTTAACAAAACATTAGCACGCGAACTTGCAGTACGCAAAAATGTTTTTCTCGAAGGGTTAACAGGTACTCACGACGGCATTATCGGTTCTATGGCTGCATGCGGATTACGTAAATATGGCAACGATGGGCGAATTTTAATGCTTGAAGTTGATTTTCGTTCTTTTACTGGTGAAATAACAGCCGAAGAGATATGCAGAAATTTTCATATTCAAAATATTTTTGATACTTTTGACGCCAGAGTTTCCTCACAGGCAATAATCCTCCTCGAGGATAACTGGAAGCCGATTTTGAAAGATGGAAACTACACTTTAATTGTTGAAAAAGATGGCGAATTTAGATGGAAATCAATTAGTAAAGACGCGCTCAGAAAGATATCATCCTGACTTAGTTATTGCATTTCAAATTTTCATGCTTGTACTAACTGGAGCTACTGCCGTTTTACTCCATGCCAAATTTAAAAACCCTCTGCATTTGCCTGGTCATCACGGACTCGAATTTATGGCGCTGGCTACTTTTATGGCTTTAAAAGTGAAATTCAAAACTCGTGGGCTATTCTTCGCATTGGGCGCGGGATCAATGCTTTTTATTCCTTTTCTAGGATTTACCGATCCACTTGCACAAATCGTTTTTATGCTTCCTTCAATTGTGCTCTGCGTGTTAATGGATGCTTTCAAAGGAATTAAAAAATTACAGTTTATAGCATTGCCTCTTTTTGGGGGTATAGCTTATATGATGATACCATTGGTGCGTCTCTTTGTTGTCTCTACAACAGGATTCCCTTATAAGTCAATCATGTTGCACCCGGTCTATACAATCTCAATGCATTTTGTTTTCGGTATTGCGGGTACATTATTAGGATATTCAATCTATCGGGGGCTGAAAAGCCTCTGATTTTTTTTGCATAGCGTTATGAAAAAAATTACACATCACTTACTGATAATTTTATCAGTTTTTCTAGTTGCTTTTTCTTCATGCAAGAAAGATGACGGTAAAAAAATCCCCCCAACACTTAAAGTGACATTTTCTAATGGTTCTGAACTTTCAGATACGGCTGCACAAGCTGGACAATCAATAATTATTCAGGTGGAAGGAATTGCCGGCTCTGAAAATATTACCTATTTCAGTTTACTCAGCAATGGTGAGCATGTGCTTGATAGTGGTCTTAATTCGGAATCCTTTGTTTCGCAGCGAGTTATTGTGAAATCGACAGATAGTCTTGAAAAATACACCATCTTGATACGAGATAAGAATTTTCAAGAAACACGATTGGATTTCAACATTTCTTTATTGCCAACTTTAGTATATGGGAATATAAGAACCCTTACATTTGAATTGGGAGCACAAAGCAATACCACACTGGGCAGTTTTTATGACCTTTTTGCTAATCAGGTGTACACGTTGAGCGAAGCATACAATAATCAGGGTTCTGTGCAAATGCTTTATTTCTATGATCCTTCAGAAGAAAGCACCATTGCTTCGCCCAATGCAAATATTGATTCTACAATTTTTGGCGGCACATATCAACTGCCAAACTGGGCTACACGAAATGAAATTCGCTATGTGTTGCTTACCATTACTCAGCAGGATTTTGATCAATGCCAAAATGATTCACTTATTATTGCCAATTTGTTTCAATACGATACTGGGAAACGGAAAGCCAAATACTTAACCCCGGGTGATATATATGAATTCAGCCATCAAGGTAGATATGGAATATTCTATGTGAATGCTGTAAGTGGCACAAACACTGGTACCATTAATGTGACGATAAAAATTCAGGAATAATGAGAAGAAAGGCTTTTTACGTGTTGATTTTTCTGTTTTTTGGAAGTATTAGCACAATTCAGGCGCAGCACAAGCTTGTTGGAAGCGTAAAAGATATTAGCACCAATAATGCCATTTCAGGTGTTGCAGTTACAGTAGATGGAATCCGTTTGGGTACTACAACAAATGAGGACGGGTCTTTCATTTTAAATCTTCCTGCAGATGGCCCATGGGTTATTCGCTTGCGCCATGTGGCCTATCAGGAAAAGTCGATTAGAATTAAGCAGAATTCAGATCATAAATCTCAAGTTCAAATTGCATTACAGTCGCAACCTTATCAGATAAATCCTTTTGTAGTCACCTCCGATCGTATGCGTAAAGAATTGGATGAAGTGCCCTCAAAAATGGATATTATTTCCAGCACAACCATTGAAAGTTCTGCAGCCAATAATACCGATGCACTTTTACAATCGGTGCCGGGCGTTTTTGTAAACAGAAGCTGGGGAATTTATTCTAAAAATGCCAGTGTTACCATGCGAGGTTTTAATTCTGCAGCAAGAGTTCTTGTGATGCTCGACGATGTTCCACTCAATAAATCAGGTGGTGGCGGAGTAAACTGGAATCTTTTACCCAATTCATCGCTCAGTCAGGTGGAAATTCTCAAAGGTCCGTCATCCAGTATTTACGGAAATAATGCCATGACTGGATCTATTAATATGATTACCAAAGATGCCGGTGATAAACCCATGGTGAATATGGAAATGATTGGTGCACAAAACAATACTTATGGCTTCAGTCTTCAGGCTTCTACCCCGAAAAAGATTAAAAAACCTGTGTTTTGGCTAAGCCTGTCTGGTATGCAAGGCGACGGATATTATCTCGATCCACAAGCTATTCGTACTGAGTATTCGTCAAAATCCTTCCTGAAGCAACTAAATAGCTATGTAAAAGGTAGTTATACTTTCAATGAAAAATCAAGGCTGGAAGCTTCTTTTCTGGGATCATTCTTTCAAGTAGGTCTGGGAACTCAGGTATATGAAGACAAAGGCAAATACGATGAATATATTAGCTATATGGGCTCGCTTCGTTATTATTTGGAAAAAGGCAAAGCGCAGTATAAAATTATTGCTTTTACCAATTATGAGGATTATTTTAATCAAAGCGAAAATGTAAATAATTATGGCTTGTACAAACTTATTTATAGTCCCACTAAAAAAATTGACGCCGGTTTGTGGTCAACTGCTCGTTTTTTGCCCAATGACAAAACAGAAATTATTGCCGGAATTGACTATAAATTTGCCTTGGAAGATGGGAAAAGCTTGTATTTGACGGCTAGCGATGAAATGTATTTTTTTGGAATGCATAATTTCGCGGCACTTTTTACACAGCTTAGCCGAAAGATTGGGGCTAAAGGCATATTGCAATTTGGCTTGCGCTATGATTATGGTCAATATTCGAAAGGAGAAATTACTGTTGTGAACCCAACGGCTAATAGCGATTTCCTCTTGCCTTATATTGGTGATCATCCTGATAATAACTGGCAGAGTCTGAGTCCTAAATTGGCATATAAGCATATTTTTTCCAAGAAAATAAATGTTTACGCATCACTCTCAAAAGGATTTATGCCGCCGACCATTGATGATATGACTCGTTCTGGGAAAATTAATAAAGGGATTAAAATTGCAAACCCTTTTCTTGAGCCCGAAGTTTTGTATAGTGCAGAAACAGGATTTCAGTGGAGGTATAAAAATGTAATTGTGGAGCCATCTCTGTATTATTCCATTGCTGAAAACATGATTTATCAGGTATGGACTGGCGATTCGGTTGATGTTGAGGGCGAAGGTCCATCTCCCATGATTCAAAAGCGAAATGTATCACAGGGAACAGTTGCCGGAGCAGAGATTTCGGTGAAATATCAGCCAAGAAAATGGGTAAGCTTCCAAGCTGGGTATTCATACAACGAATCGAAAATTGCCAAGCACGAAGCCGAGCCCGGCGATGATGATCTAACTGGTATGTATATGGCTGAAGTGCCGAAGAATTTATTCTTTACAGATGCCCGCTTCACTTATAAGAACTTCAATTTGACAATAGAGCATCGTTATACAGATATGATATGGTCTGACGATCTGAATACTCTGCCGGTAGATGCATTCCATGTCGTAAATCTGTATTTGGGTGCACAGTTTAAAAATTTGGGTGTAGCTTTTTCAGTAAATGATCTCTTTGATGTTCAATATATTGACCGAAAAGGACTCTTAAGCCCCGGTCGCTTTATGATAGTGAAATTGAAGTATGGGTTTGTGGGGAGATAGCTATAATTCAATTCTTATAAAAGCAAAAACATTTTCATTTTTTCCACGGTGTTTTCCAGGCTCCCAATTTGGCATTTTATCAAACAAATCAATTGCAGCATCATAAATATCCTGAGGAAGTTCTTTGTCTCCTGCCATTACACACGGCTGAACACAGTTGCCGTTTTCATCAACAATGAATTTTATAACTACTGATGAAAGAGTAGTGTCATCAGGGTTGGGATTTACAAAATTGTCCTCAATAAACTTATTAAGTTCTTTAGTTCCGCCGGGGAATTTGGGTTGATACTCAACTATATCATAGATTTCTTTGTCATTTATATATGGGGGAAAATCGCATTTCGTGTACGTTTGACCATATACAACAAATTGTGAGGCGATAAAAATAATGAGTAGCAGCGTTTTCATGGTTTCTTGAAATAGATTTTTATTTTGTGTTTGGCATTAATTCCTCCCACGTAAAAATAAGAAATATTTGGGTTTGTAGGGAAATAGTTCTCAATATCTGATTGATTTAATTAAAAAATACTATTCAAATTGAATTTGCGTTTTTCAAGAATGCGACTATGCATTATTGTTTATATACTTTCCTTTTTCTTTACTGGAAATCAAGCTCAATCGCAGGAATTTTTAGGAAAAGACATAAAATTTACTGCGGGAATAAATATAGGTTATACCTTTCATGCTGGCATGAATTTCGGCTTTGTTATTGATGCCGGGCTTCCCACAAATTTGCTCAACAATTTGCAATATGGCTTATCAGCCTCGTACTATTTTGTTTGGATAAACGATCAGGACAGATTTCACCGCATTAAAACCATTAATCTAATGGCGCAAAATGACTTTTTTGATTTTAAGTTAGGGCGGGGCAGAGCCAAAAACGGATGGGGGTATGAAAACAGAAATCGCTGCAGAGTGCGAGGCTGGCATGGCGATTTAAGTGTAAAAATGCCAAACGAATACAGCCCGCAACTAGGCTATAAGTTTTTCTTTTACAATCATGCAAAATGGGCTTGGTTCGAATACTATTACAAGAGTTTCTATCTCAATTATGAAAGTCATATTTACACGACCGACTAATACTAAAAACTATATTCCCAGCACTTTAGCATCTACCCAGAATTTCATATTTGCCGCAAGAACATAATCGCTAAGAATGACCTGATCGGTTTTAGTCTCTGAACGAATTTGGAAGGAATCCTCAACAATATAATCTCTCAAATTGACATCGGAGGTATTTAGCAAAATAGATTGTGCACCGTCATCAGTATGATCATCAATCCAGGCAACTTCAATTTCTGGTAAAGAGCCTGCAGATAAATACAAATGCAATGACTTAAGAAAATTTAAGTTGCCGTTTGCGGGTGAATTTACTGTAAGGATAAGTGTTTCAAGATAAATCTCTTCCACCTTGTCTTTTCGGGTATCATTATTCTCGAAAGTAGATTCAGAATTCGAAGTAATATTGGGTGAATACAAGTTGAATGGAAGATTAATACCTACTGTCGATTGTACTACAAAATCGGTATAATAATACATGTAAAACTGCGTGAAAGAGTCCGCCTTTTTACATGAAGATGAAAAAATAGCGAGCAGTGAAATTGTGGCTAAAAACAGTCTCATTATAGTAACGCTTTCACCTCTTTCATTACTGTGTTTTTGGGCTTCACCCCAACAATGCGCTTCATTTCCCTGCCATTTTTAAAGATAATAAGCGTTGGTATGCTTTTTACCGCAAATTTTGCAGCTGTTTTCTTCACTTTATCCACATTGAGTTTGCAAACTTTTACAGTCCCCTGTTCTTCTTCTGCTATCTGATTTAATACAGGTATCATCATTTTGCAAGGCTGACACCATTCTGCCCAGAAATCAACAATGACTATTCCTTTGCTAATATGCAGCTTAAAATTAGAATCATTAACGTGAATAATGCTGTCTGAATCTTTGGCATTACCTACCAATTTCAAACGAATATATGAATACGCAAAAAGTATAACTACCAATGCTCCAAGTCCGATTAAAGTCCATACCCACCAAGCCATAATTATTGTTTTTTGTCCTGTTTTAAATTGTGTACATATTCGGCAGCAGATAATGCCGCAGCAGTAGCTTCACCCACGGCCATGGTTACCTGTCTGTATTTTTTCGCAATACAATCGCCGGCAGCAAAAACGCCTTTTACTTCTGTATTCATATTGGCATCTACCGGGATTTCACCACGATCATTCAGCGGGAAACAGCCCTGCAAAAATTCAGTATTGGGTACGTATCCGATAAAAATAAATGCCCCATCAGTGGCAAAATCTTCCACTTCACCGGTTTTTAAATTCTTGATTTTGACGCCTTTCAATGATTCTTCACCATAAAAGGATTCAATCACATGTTCCAATCGAATATTGATCTTTTCGTTTTGCTTCACTTCTTCAACAGCATGCTGAAAAGCCTGAAAATGATCGAACTGATGTAGCAAAGTGATTTTAGAAGCGAATTTACTTAAAGAAACCGCCTCTTCCAACGCCGAATTTCCTCCGCCTACCACTACAATTTCTTTGTCGGTGAAAAACTCACCATCGCAGGTGGCACAATAACTAACACCACGTCCTTTGAATTCCGTTTCACCCTCCACACCAAGTGTTCTGGGATTTCCGCCCGGAGCAAGTATTACGGCATGGGCAGTATATTCCTGCTCGTCACTAATTCGGATGCGTTTCATATCCGATTTCAAGTCCATCTCTTCGATTCCCTTAATGGTCTTAATTTTTGCCCCAAAAGAAGTGGCTTGCTTTTTCATGGTTCGCGCCAAAGAGTATCCACTGGTGCTTTCTACTCCAGGGTAATTGGCAATTTCATGAGTCAGAATCAATTGTCCGCCTACAGTTCCACTATTCAAAACCAGTGTGCTGAGTTTGGATCGAGAGAGGTAAATGCCCGCCGCTAAACCGGCAGGCCCACCTCCTATTACAATCACATCAAAATGTTCTGTGTACATATTTCAATTCCTCCTGATAAGCCACGAAAAAGGGCTGTAAAACCTCCAAGGTTTCAAGAACCTTGGAGGTTTGTACGTAATATTCGTGGCTAAAATATCATACTTAGATTACTTCGCAAATTCAGCATCCAGAATTTCTCTGATCTGCTCTTCGCTTTGAATGCTTGAAGTGGCTTTTACCACTTTCCCATTTTTGTAATACATGGTAAATGGAAGCCCCATAAATCCACGAGCTTCAGGAGCATTGCGAATAACGTGTGCCTCCGGATGGTCAAATTCCATATCGGCAAATTTCACATGCTCATATTCCCCTTCAAGATCTTCCATGGCTGCGTAAACCGGGATACACATTGGCCCCATTCTACCGCAACATATCATTGTGTTTTCGTTTTCCGAAATAAATTGCTGCCATGCATCGGCTGAATCAATGTGTTTCAAATTTGTGTCTAACATAGTATTAAATTTAAGTTTAGTCCTCTACAACAATCTCGTGGGTCAGCTTCATCGCCTGACGATAAATATAAGATACTCCACAATAACGATCCTGCGAAAGATTTACAGCTTTTTCAAGTTTATCCATTGGTAAATCTTTTCCCTTAAAACGATAGATCAAATGCATATGTGAATAATGCTTCGGATGCTCCTCAGTCATTTCTGTTTCCACATCAATTTTGAAAGATTCCACTTCCACACGCATTTTCTTTAAAATGGAAATTACATCCATGGCTGTACAACCCATTAAAGCCGCTTCCATTAAAGGTTTTGGTCTCGGACCGCGATCTTTTCCGCCTACAGCTTCCACCGCATCCATAATAAGTTCGTGCCCGTTAACCTCGGTGCGAAATGCCATTCCGTCCATCCACTCACCTGATAATGTTTTTTCCATATCGAGTTATTTAGATGTTTGCATAGTCAATTATTGTTCCTTTTGCAGTTTTATGACAATGCGGCAGGAAAATGTGACAACTTGGCTTTGCTTAGCTGGTTTTTAGTTAATACAGAACTAAGAGAAAAAACCATATAAGCGTAAAAAAAAACCACCAATAATTTGTTTTTTTACACAAAACAGTGTATATTTGTCTTTAAATTACTGTTGTCCGAT
>JAFGWG010000097.1 GCA_016937255.1 Bacteroidales bacterium | reverse complement strand
CACGTCCGAAGGCAACCGTTTTTAGCGCTCCGATAACAAACCCATTGAGCTGTGGAGCAATGCGACAATTGATCAAAAACTGAACTATATCCACCAGAATCCGGTAGAAGAAGGCTTGGTTTTTCGTGCGGAGGACTATGTTTACAGTAGTGCCAATGATTATGCCGGGGGGCATGGATTGTTGGATATATGGGTGATATAGTGGGTGTTGTGGTGGTATGGATTGCAAATCCGCGCCAACTGGGGAATCTGTTATTGATTTTCTTGAAGCAATTAAGACTACCGATAATGTTTTGACAACTTCAAATTCATTGATTTTTTCTAAAAATATTATCGATAAGGTAGAAGCTGTATATAATATTTGGTCGT
Organism: Bacteroidales bacterium; assembly: GCA_016937255.1. Taxonomy (GTDB): domain Bacteria; phylum Bacteroidota; class Bacteroidia; order Bacteroidales; family DTU049; genus BM518. The sequence continues at coordinate 2,438 of JAFGWG010000097.1, read as the reverse complement.
TAATTGGAAGTGATAAACAGGTTGTGGAATTTCTTGGTCGTGATAATGTTGATGTTATAAGCAAACAAATATTAAACTATAAAAACTTAATTGCTGATGAAGTCATTTATTAGATTGTTGAAATTATTTGTAGTAAAGCATACTGTTGCTTTGTCAGTGCTTTCCATTGTTTCATATATTTCAGTGTATTTAACAATACCTGACGTCTTTTACAAATCATATAGTGGAATTGTAGAAAGTATCAATAAAGGGCAAATTGCAACATATGGTGGCCGATATAAAACAGATTATCGTGATGTTTATTGGGTTCATTTGAATGATTCATCAACCGTAATTTCAGCTCCTATTGATGAGATTGAAGCTTATGGAGTCGATAGAATAGTTGGAAAGAAAATATCATTTATTCAATTGAATGGAGCAAGAGGTATAAAATATATGCTCTCATTAAAAGTTGAAGAAGATATTGTTTTTAACATACCAAAAAATACTATTCAATTTATTGTGTCTGTATTAATTGCTGTGTTTTGTACAATTGGTGCTGTTTACGGTCTAATAGATGAGTATTGGTATGGTAATGAGAAAAAAAGGTGAAAGAGTAAATTTGATTAAAGATGAAGTCAGGGTAATCCTGGTTGGCGCGGTTCTGCGAACTGTGTCCACACCATGGCAAGCCAATGCTTTCTATTTTCGCTTATTAGTAGTACGCACCCTGCTATCCGTAGAGTGTCTATGAGGATTTGTGCTCTGCGTAATTTGCAATGACGTCGTTTTCACATTTTAGTTTTCAACTATCACAGTATTGCGCCAACGCCATCACGTTCTTTGGCATATTAGCATCTGCCCATTTAAAACTCTACTGCTGGCGCGGTTCTGCGAACCGAGTCCATACCATGGCAAGCCAATGCATTCTATTTGAGCTTATTTGCAATCCGTGCTACGTAATAAATAGGTGCACTAATTATTGATTTATTCCTTTTGTCAGTCATCTCAGTGTTTTGATGTCAGTTTTTTAGATGAAAAATAACTATCTTATTTCATCAAAACTAAATCAATGAGCCGCAAATACAAATTTAAAAATCCAGAAGGACTCTATCTTGTCACATTCGCAGTTGAGGGATGGACAGATGTGTTTACCCGCAACGAAACGAGCATGGCAATGATTGTCTCAAGTGAACTCTATAATTTCTGGAATGCGAGTTCCATCCGATCTTGAAAATGTAGTTTTTTTTCGGATGAATATAAGAACATATTGATTGATAATCTTGCCTATTGTCAAAAGAACAAGGGGCTTGAGATATTTGCCTGGTGCATCATGACCAATCATGTGCATTTGATGGTAAGAGCAATAGAAGGGCATGTATTTATAACATTTATGTTATAAATGCATTGCAAAAACAAAGATGATGAGCTATCTTTGTCAGACACAATAAAGAAAATCTGTAAATAAAACCATCATGAAGACATTTAGAGAAAAAATAAATGAAGTATGCAGCTTTAATCAAACGGCTTGAAAAGAAGCCGGAGCAATCCTTATTAGAGAAGGAAGCAACCATTCCATTTATGCAGTAAATGGGAAGCACTTTCCAATACCACGACATCCTAATAAGGAAGTTCCTACGGGATTATTAAGTACGATATTAAAACAAGCAGGGTTGAAATAACCTGCTATACAATGGGGCATTCCATTACAAAAGATATAAGATAGATGACAATGAAAACATTGCACGTTATTATCGAACCAGGAAAAGACGGCTTCGGAGTAATGTTCAAAACAAAAGGTCTTGAGCATATAACTTCTTTTGGAGAGACATTAGAAGAAGCCAAGAAAAATGCGCGTGTAGTCCTTTCGGAAATGAAAGAATTTTACACGGCCGAAGGGTTAAAAGTACCCGAACCACTCAACCGAATTGATGTAGAAACTGTTTCTTTAAAATTCAGTTTTCTGCTCAATCACTATTTCCGTGAATTATTTCCTTTCCTTAATGTATCAAAATTGGCCGAGTCGATATCAATCAATCCTTCACTTTTACGGCAATATGACAAAGGAATTGCAATGGCAAGTGAGGAAAAATACAACGAACTGAGGAGAGGGCTTCATGCGGTAGGTAAAAGACTAGAAGCAGCTCTTTAGTATAAAAAAATAAGCCCGTGCTATTCGTAGAGTGTCTATGAGGTTTTGAGCTCGTCGTCATTTGTAATGACATCGTCTTCACATTTATATTTTTCGACTATCAAAGCATTGCGCAAATGCCATCACCTTCTATGGCATGTTAGCATCTGCCCATTTAAATCTCCACTGCTGGCGCGGTTCAGTGAACCGTGTCCACACCATGGTAAGCCAGTTTACCCGCAACGAAACGAGCATGGCAATGATTGTCTCAAGTGAACTCTATAATTTCTGGAGTGCGAGTTCCATCCGACCTTGAAAATGTAGTTTT
>JAFGWG010000096.1 GCA_016937255.1 Bacteroidales bacterium | reverse complement strand
AAGAGACGCAATGCCATGAATATGGGATGAAGAAAAAAAATGTAATTATCTTGATTTTTAACACCCCACCTTGAAGGTTTTACTACCGCGCATACTTAGAAGTTCTACTACGCTCTGTATCGAACGATGAGAAGACCGTGTTATTTGCCTGTCACTCTTCGACAGAGCTCTGAGTGACGAAAATCTTCAGAATCGATGTCTTTATCGCATTAGGGATAATCGCTCGGTAAAACAAACATATAAATACTTTACATGCCGTAGGTATTATCCCAAAGAATACTCCGATAATCTTATCCCAAGCTAAGGTTTGTACTGAAATGAATAATAAAGAAAATCTCACTAAAAAATAAAAAAAGTGTATTCTCGTTAGGATTTTTATGCAATCTTTATTATTTTTAGATCATGAATTTGAAGAACGGATATGTGCGGAGACTAAAAAAGACAGATGCGGAAGCAGTTTTTGCTGTTCGCAAAGAAGCATACGAATCCTCTGAGCAGTTTAAAACGCTCAATTTTAGCTATTTGGAATGGAATGATGTAGACGATATTGCTATTGTCTTAGGCGTTTTTGATGAGCATAACGAGCTTCTGGCCTCGCTTAGGGGCGAAATAATCAAAAATCGAAAAGAAGCTGAGGATAAACTTCATTATACTCTGCCTACTGAAAAAGACCTTTTTCCGGGAATCTTACTTGGGCGTGGAGCCACCATGCGCAATCATAGAAATATGGGATATAATTCACTTTTACGCTATTATTTTCTTGGGCTGGGAATAGATTTTCCGTTTAAATCAATATTTGCTTCAGTTTTTGAACAAGCGCCCAGGGTGGGGCTTTTGCGTGACATGAATTATAAATTCACCATGCCTGAAGACTCTAAGGATAATGATATTGAAGTTTTAACCTGCGAATATTTTGTTTATCTCGAACGAAAAAGCTTTCTACCCTCTTTTAATTTTCTACAAACTAAATTTAAGGAACCCATTGACGCTCATCCTTGGGAAGGGTTGATATAATAACGCCTTTGTCGTGACAAGTGTGATAATTAGGATTTTTTGTAGATTTGAATTTTTGTAATATTCAAAGAATATGAAAACTGAAAACAGAATAGTTGATCTAAGTATTATTTCTACCACCAAAGCCATATTCTAAAAGCAGTAACAAAGCCTAATTAGCAATTTAGCACATTAATTTAAAGTCATGTGTGGACGTTTTACCGCCAATGTTAAGAAAAAAGAACTGGAAGAAGAGTGGAATCTTGCTGTTCCATCTGAATTCAGACCACGGTACAATATTGCACCTTCGCAGTTGCATCCGGTAATTATAGGGAATACCGCTTCTGTTATCAATATGTATACCTGGGGGCTGGTGCCGGAATGGATTCAAGATTTATCGAAAGTAAAGCCATTGATTAATACACGGATTGAGAGTCTTATTGATGGAAAAGTATCCCTGCACACCCCTTGTCTGATTCCGGCTACATCGTGGTTTGAGTGGATGCCTGACAAAGCTCGCCAGCCATTTCTAATAAAGCCAACAGAACACAAGCTATTTACCTTTGCCGGAATTTGTCACACAAGAATTTTGCCTAAAAATCAAGAGCAACGAACCTTTTCGATCGTTACCACTGAAGCCGAAAAATCCATAGCAGATATTCACCATAGAATGCCACTGATTATTGGCAAAGAAGCCCAAAGTAAATGGCTTCAAAATTTGCAGGGACATTCAATGAAAGATTTTGTTGACTCAGCCTCAAACTTGAAATATGAGTTTTACCCGGTCTCTTCTTTGGTAAATAAGCCGGCCAATGATGTGGAAGATGTGTTGAAAGAGTTTCGGGAGACCTTGTTTTAAGTGGAAAGGAGTCGCGGATTTACGAAGACTACGCTGAATTTCCCACAAACATATAAGCACACGGAGAACACAGAGAATTAGAGCACGAAGAAAAATAGAATGCGGATTATTTTTGTCCGCAGATTTACGCAGATTTCTCAGATTGTATCGTACTTCAATGAATACGGATGCTACGCCACGGATAATATTAGCACACAGATAACAATCTTATGCGTCTTCGCGACTTTGCGAGAAACAGAACGCAGATTTTGATGTGTGGAATGTGGAAAGTGGAATAGAACGCAGATTTTTTGCTTGTTATCGTACTTCATTGATTAATGCATACCGCCTTTGGCGGCATTATTCAAACATACCATAGCATTTCACGTTGTTCATGCTATTGGTGGTTTGGGTTAAGATAAACCTGCATGATTGCGAGCAATCATTTGGTTTCGCAGATTAATAGTAAACGCTACAAACGCAACCCACCGTAGCAACCTCTCTTAGAATACGATCACTGATTATTTTTCTGATACCTTTTTAAGTGTACCGGTAATAATGTTTTCTGTAATTTTCACATTGAGGCCATTTTCTTTAGACACCTTCAGCATATCAGCCATAGATGGATTCCCTTTGCCACTAACTGTTGTGTTGTGAGAACCATTAAAACCATTTGAGGGTAAAATATCATACGCCGGTGCAAAAACCCATTGATTCTCTTTGTATTGAAAAGCAAAATTCCTAGCATGATCATCTTTGTTTCCAATAGCTACATTAAACACCATAAGACGAAAGATCTTCACAAGTTCTTCCATGTTTTTTGTAAGGATGAAGCCCATTTTCAGAAGGTCATTATAATCAATGGAAGGACTTCGATAATCAGCATTCAATAAACCGGCTACGCTAATGGTGTGTATTTTCCCTTCCGGCATTCGGTCGAAACGTTTGGTTCCGAAAAAGCGATTCTGAAACAAGTTTACTTCACTCATTTCTATACCGCAAGCTTTTGCAAGCAAGGCATATTCATACTCCGTTTTGCCAATATTATCTGTATCATTTCCAGACGGAAATTTCACCATCCATTCTTCATTATTATGGCGAACAAATATTTTTGGCCTAGCTCCACCCGGGCTACCAGCATATTGGTATAAGAAAAATGGATTAGCATCCTTAACATCGTTGATGATTTTTTTTATTTCGGAAGAAACACGATCAAAATTCTTAATCTCTTCTATTTGATAATCATTCCAGTCGGGTTTGAACTCAAGAGCACCTCTGCCAGAGCTTCCAACCAAAGCCAGGCGTTGTAAAAGTGTAAGTGAATTTGGCTGGATCCCTTTTTCCTTCAGGTAACGATCCAATATCAAATTGCCCCAACCATCGGGCAACGCATCGTCAAAAATACCGAAATTTCCGCCAAAAGGCTTACGAGGTGCCACAAAAACACCACCTTGTAATGGCAAGTGAAAGGGAGATATTGAAAACCCATTTTGCAGAAATTCTGCATCATATTCAAATGCAAGCAAATGATCTAACGTTAATGCTAATGTGCCCACCTTTTGATTGCGATAGTAAACAAGAATTTTATCTATACTTTTCATTTTTTACCTGCTCGTTTACGAGTTTTAGCCTTCTTTTCATTTAAAACCTCATCAATACCTAGATATTGCTTTTTTGTGAATAGATTCTCAAGCTCTGCTACATCATTAAATAAAAACGAAATTTTAACCAGTGATTTTAACGCTATTTCTCCGCTTTGCTCAAAACGACGATATGAAGCAAGGCTCATTCCTGAACGCTTGGCTATTTCAGCTTGAGACCAGTTTTTCTCCAACCTTCTTGTTTTTACACGAGAGGCAAGATCGAGTAAAACAGATTGAAGCCCCTTGCTTTTATCTGACAATATATTGTTACTTATAGTCATTTTTCGGGTTTACTACCACTATATTAGCACTTGCAAAGATACAACAATTATTATGGAAAATCAAAAATCACCACTCAATAAAAAATCTGAAATATACATATGCCTAACCCCGTCAACAGATTCTTTCCAAAATTCATCCATGGTTACAACATACTTTGGATATTGATCGTTTATACCTAACAATACAGAAAATTCACGATCTACTGTTTGCTGACTTTCCAATTTGTATGCAACTTGTACATACAATTTTAAGCCTCCTTTTTCCGCTACAAAGTCAACCTCTTTTGAATCGAATTTTCCAACAAAAACCTTGTACCCCCTGAGTTTGAGTTCAAGAAACACAATATTTTCCAAAATACCTGCCATCAACCTATCTCTATATCCTAAAGTTGCATATAATAAAGATACATCGCTCAGGTAAAATTTTTCTTGTGTTTTCAATATTTCCTTCCCTTTAATATCATATCTTGGTACACGATACAAGATAAATGCGCCTTCTAACGCATGCAAATAATTATAAACGGTGTTGATATCAATTTTACGCTGCTGACTCTTGAAATAATCAGCTACATTTTTCCCAGAAAAGGTATTCCCAATATTGTTAAAGGCATATTTAATTACTCGCTCCAATAACTCCACATCTCTAATCTTATAACGCTGAACAGTATCACGCAAAATAACGGATGAGTAAATATCATATATGATTTTGTATGCGTTTTCATCTGTATAATTATGCGTATGTACTAATGGAAAACCTCCTTTACGCAAGTATATCTGAAATAGTTTTTTTAAATCTGATTCTTTCGTTGTGTCATACTCATTTTTGAAATGAAGAAATTCCTGAAACGACAATGTATAAACCGGGATTTCTATATACCGGCCTGCAATATATGTTGCCAGCTCAGATGAAAGCAAATGGGAATTTGAACCGGTGATATATATGTCTGTATCAAAATCCACATGTAATGAGTTGATACACTTTTCCCAGTTTTCCACTTCCTGAATCTCATCAAGAAGTAAATATGTTTTTTCGTTACTTTTTATCCGTTCTTTTAAGTACTGATATAGCTTTTCAGCAGTATTTAGCTCGGAATAGGTAAAACTCTCGAAATTCACATGTATAATTCGGTCTGCATTTATGCCCTGGTGAAGCAGTTTATCACGAAGCAATAATAAAACAGATGATTTCCCGCTACGGCGAATACCACTGATAATTTTAATCAGGTTTTGCGCTTCATACTGTTCAATTTCCTGCAAATACTTTTCTCTTTTAATCATTTTTTGTGGTTATAGACACAAATATATAAAATATTATTGACTTTTTATGGTTATAACCAATAATTCTCTTGTGGACACTCCGGGTTAATGTTCAAAGGGGATTGGAGTACGAAAGTTTTTGGGAACACAGATTGACACGGATTATTTGGCTTTGGATGACACTACGTTCGCTTCGCTCTCTGGTGGCGGATGAACACAGATGGGTTATCGCAAAAGCGCCAAGGCGCAGAAGGTGTTACACTGAAGACACCCAAACGGAATAACTTAACTGTATATCGACATATTCAAGTTATGGATTTTTTGTGATTTGGAGGCATGCAGGCGATAAAAGAAAGTAAAAAACCACTGAGTAGAATCTGTGTAATCTGATTAATCTGCGGATAAAATATCTGCAAATGTGTCTGGTCAGCGTTCTTCTGCATTCCAAAACTACTTCTTACTTTTCTCCTTTTTCAATTTGACTTCAAACACCTTCGTGCCCTTAATTCTTAGTGTTCTTAGTGCCCTTAATGGGAACCTCACTTTTGACTTCTT
>JAFGWG010000095.1 GCA_016937255.1 Bacteroidales bacterium | reverse complement strand
CTCAGTACCAGTGTGGGGGATCATCCTCTCAGACCCCCTAGCCATCGCAGCCTTGGTGAGCCGTTACCTCACCAACAAGCTAATGGCACGCATGCTCATCTCAAACCGCCGGAGCTTTAACTATAAAAAGATGCCTTTTCATAGTACTATGGAGCATTAATCCCGATTTCTCGGGGCTATTCTCCAGTTTGAGGCAGATTGCATACGCGTTACGCACCCGTGCGCCGGTCGTCAGCGGGAGCAAGCTCCCCTGTTACCCCTCGACTTGCATGTATTAAGCCTGCCGCTAGCGTTCATCCTGAGCCAGGATCAAACTCTTCATAGTAAGTTTGATCTTAAATGTTCAAGAATTCATTTCTCAAAGTTAATTATTAACTTTGGGATACGCACTATCGTTTTTTATTTGCTTCAATACTTCAAAGAACTTTTTATCTTTTTTGCCCCCTTCTTGCGAATTGGGACTGCAAAAGTAATCAATTTTTTATTTCAAACAAGTTTTTCGAAAAAAAAATTTGTTTTTTTTACCCACCGGGTTTTATCCCGCTTTTTAAGAGCTTTCCCGAATTGGGACTGCAAAGGTAATACAAATTTTGAAACTGAAAAACTTTTTTTGATATTTTTCGAATTTTCTTCGTTTTCTCATGGAACTACCCGCTTTGTGTGTCAAACGGGACTGCAAAAGTACGAATAATTTCAAGCGAAATACAGTTTTTGCAAATAAATTTTAAATCTTTCATTAATATGCTGAAATCTAAATGATTATATCTATTTTTTTTCTTGAGTAATTGTCTATTTATATATTATACCTTATATTATATACTATAGATGATTTTGGGCATGATAAGAAGAACGAACCAATGGGCCACTTTCAACATGCTTAAAACCAACAGATAAAGCCAATTCGCGAAACTTAGCAAACTCATCAGGAGTATAATATTTCATCACCGAGTGATGCCGACGACTAGGTTGAAGATATTGCCCCAAGTTCACAATTTCTGTTCCTGTGGCATAAATATCTTTCAGCAATACTTCAATTTCTTCTTCACGCTCACCCAAACCAAGCATAAATCCACTTTTAGTTTTGGCTCCTTTGGATGATGCCATACGTAAAACTTCCAAACTGCGGCGATAATTTGCCCCTGAGCGAATTTCAGAAGTAATACGTTCAACCGTTTCCACATTATGAGAGAATATCTCCGGCTTTGAATCTAAAACAGTATCGATACAATCTTCCCTTGCGTGAAAATCAGGCACAAGTATTTCAATAGTAGATTCTGGATTTATCTCTCGTACTTTACGAACGCAGTTTGCCCAATGCCCTGCCCCTTCATCGGGAAGATCGTCGCGAGTGACACTGGTTATAACAACATGACTTAAGTTTAGGTCACGAACAGATTCTGCCAGCTTCAACGCTTCCTGAGGATCAATTGGTAGTGGTTTTTGATGAGCCACAGCGCAAAAACGACAATTGCGGGTACAATTCTCTCCAAGAATCATAAAGGTTGCTGTACCGGCTGCCCAACATTCGCCCTGATTTGGACAATTTCCACTTTCACAAATAGTATGTAAGCGACCCTTCGACAAGGTTGCTTTTATTTTTGAATAGGCTTCTACTGATGGTAATTTTATTTTTAACCAGTCTGGTTTTCTCAATTCAGGTCCTGAACCCGACTTCTTTTCACTCATAGGTCATTTATTATACCTTCTTCCAAAATGGTAGGAAAGGTAAAATGTGATAAAATACTGTTCGTTTGCATTATACGCCATAATGGGAATGCTTTTCAGAAAAACATCTGCCGTAGCACCCACCTCCAGAAAACGCACACTGGTTTTTTCAGGTCCAAACTCAAAACTTAGCCCAGTAGAAAAAGATAAACCGGGATAAATACGACTTTCGCCAAATCCGCTAAAAAATGGGCCACGACCATAGATATTACTTGTGTTATGTACTTCCGGGTTATATCTCTCCAATTGGAGATAATAGGAATACATATATGTTGAATCATCGATAACGTATAAGTAAATAGGCTTTGCCAAAGCAATAGTGGGTCCTATACTCCAAAAGTGTCGAACATCAATTCCACCCCAATATGGTTTTTCATTCAACACACGCATACTGCCAAAGCTTAGTCGTGCCATCAGCACATAATATTGTTTACCATAAACATAACTACGTGCATCTTCAAAATAGAAAGAATTGCTGGATCTTATTTCCTTGGGGTGTTTCATATTGGTAATATGAAAATCTATATACCGCTGAGAGTTGACTGTATTGTTTTGACCCCAGCGAAAACCAAGTCCCCATCCTTCTGAATGAATCATAGGATAAAAACTGTATTCTCTGCGATATATGAATCCCGGTTCATTTCCAGTTTCACCGGTAGATTGTCCAATGGTAATTTCTGGTAAACAAAAAACGAGTATCGCAGATAATATATAGAGATACCACTTCATTTGGTGCGTATTTACACCGCAACCCCTTTTATTCCCTTTATGCTTTGTCAGAATGATAGGTGGATGCAGCCTGAGCTGATCCGTTTTTATATGCAGGGCATGTCTGATGTGAACGACAACTGCTGAATATCCCAACCAACAATAACATAGCAAAAAATGCTGCAAGAATTCTTTTCATACTCTTCTTATTATATTCGTAAAATTACAAGTTTTCTTCAAATTTGCGTACAAAAATACGTAAATTTACACACAATATGATGTTAACAGAACGTTATAGTAAATAAAATTATTGCAATTGGATAAAATTGAACCGAAGATAGAGCAGAGTTGGAAAGAAATCATGAAAGCGGAATTCAATAAGCCGTATTTTCATGAATTGAAAGCATTTTTAGTGAAAGAGAAGCAAAATCATTGCATTTTCCCACCCGGTAATGAGATATTCAATGCCTTTAATTCAACTACTTTTCAAGATATTAAAGTAGTTATTATAGGACAGGACCCTTATCATGGTCAGGGCCAGGCGCATGGTTTATGCTTTTCGGTTACAGATGGAACACCGCATCCACCCTCCTTAAAAAATATTTTTAAAGAGCTGGTAAATGATATTCCCGGCTTTGAAATACCTGAAAGTGGCAGCCTACAGAAATGGGCCAACCAAGGCGTATTATTGATAAATGCTGTATTAACGGTAAGAGCTCATCAGACAGAATCGCACAGAAAAAAGGGATGGGAAACCTTTACCGACAAAGTAATTGAAGAACTTGCAAAACAGAGAGAGCAAGTAGTATTTATGCTTTGGGGTAATTATGCAAGGGCAAAAAGCAAATATATCGATCCTCAAAAACACCTGATACTGGAAGCTGCTCACCCTTCGCCTTTGTCGGCAAGCAGAGGATTTTTCGGTTGCAAACATTTCTCAAAAGCCAATGAATATCTATCAAATCAAGGCAAAACACCCATAAATTGGATATTGTGAACAAGTGCATTATTCTTATTCTGTTTCTTATATATGGATATTTGGTTTCGGCACAAATAAATGTTCAGATATATCAGGATGGTAGTACTATAATGGAATTTGAAGCCATAGACAGTTTGGATATTCACAGAAAAACGCAGAATTTTCTAAGCGATGCTTTTAATAAAGGTTATCTCTATGCCAATCTTGAACCAGATTCATTTTCGGAAAAACACATAACATACAAATATTACCCCGGACCCAAAGTTTATCTTCAGCAACTGAATACAGGAAATGCAGAAGAAGAGCTCGTAAAGAAACTTCGCTTAAACAGCCGAAAAATGTCGGGCACTCAAGTTCTGCGAAAAGAAACTTTTTCTGACTGGCAAGAAAAAATTATTGAATACTATGAGAATAATGGCTATCCTTTTTGCCGAATAGCTCTGCAGATTACTGAGCTTGACACTAATTCTGTTTCTGCTGCATGGAATATCGATAAAGGACTACCCATAGTATTTGACAGTATTGTAATGAAAGGAAAATACAGACCTGCAGCATCTTTTGTAGGAAACTGGCTTGGGATAGAGCGCGGAGCACTTTATGATGAGCGAAAAATTAAAATGATTAATGAGCGAATACGGATGAGTGATATCGCTGTACAAACCGATCCATTCAATGTTTTTTTTAGTGGAGACAAAGCAAAAATATATCTATATCTAAGTAAGAAAAAAAGCAGTTCTTTTGACGGCATTGTGGGTTTTGCCCCGGATCCTAATAATCCTGCCAAGTTATTATTTAATGGGGATGTTTTTCTCAAGGTTAATAATTCTTTCAACCATGGGGAAAAGATCATGTTGAGATGGAAAAACAGTGGTGAGGGCACACAAGAAGTTAAAATTAGTGCAGCATATCCCTTTATAGCAGGGTTACCTCTAGGATTGACAGGCATGCTGGAGATTTTCAAAAAAGACAGTTCTTGGGTAAAAAGCACACAACGCTACGGCATTAGCTATTACAGCGGAATACGGAATGAAAGCGGCTTATTTTTTGAAAGAAATGAAAACAGGGTTATTGCCCGATCGATATATGAAGGAGCTACAAGTTTACCATCTGTTGCTGATAGCAAAAGTACATTTACCGGTTTGCAGTTTACCAGTATAATTGCCGACGATATCATTGTTCCACGCAGGGGTTTCAGCATTGCTACTGAAGCGGCAATGGGACAAAAGGAAATTCTGAAAAACGAAGCTGCAGATGAAAGCATTTACGACAGCCTTCAACTTGAAAGTGGAGTATTCAGAGCACAATGCGATCTGAATTTCTTTCTTCCCATTAAAAAATCATGGCATGTAATGATTCGCAATTATAGTGGAATACTTGAAAGTAATTCCACCTTTGAAAACGATGCTTTTCTTCTTGGGGGATTGCAAAACTTACGCGGTTTTGATGAAAAAAGCATTTCTGCGAGCAAATATTCGATTTTCACCGGAGAGATTCGATTTTTTCTGGAAAAACGCTCATACATTAATCTTTTCAGTGATTTTGCATGGGCACAGGTTTTTGAATCAAGTGCAATAAAAGACAAACGATTCTTCTCGGTTGGAACAGGAATAAGTTTCAGCACTCGCGCCGGGATATTCAGTATTTTCTATGCTTTAGGAAAGGAAGAGTCGCAGGACTTCAACATAAAAAATGGTAAAGTACATTTTGGGATTGTGACTGTATTCTGATTATTTTTTACTAAAAATATTATACTTCAAAATACACCACACAGCGCGAAACCCATCTTTCCAGCCAATTTTCTTGCCTTCTTCATAGGTTCGTCCATAATAAGAGATCCCAACTTCATAAAGCCTAACCCCTTTAACTCTCGAAATCTTAGCAGTAACTTCAGGTTCAAAACCAAAGCGTTTTTCTTTTAGTTTCAGACTTTTCACCATATCTGCCCTAAACAGTTTATAACATGTTTCCATGTCAGAAAGATTCAGATTGGTAAACATATTTGAAAGTCTCGTTAGCATTCTGTTCCCAATACTATGCCAGTAGAAGAGTATTCTATGTGGGTTTGAACCCATAAAACGAGAACCATATACCACATCAGCAAACCCTTCTACTACGGGCTTAAGTAAATCGTTGTACTCACGTGGATCATATTCCAAATCAGCATCCTGAATAATAATAAAATCTCCTGTTGCTTCTTCAATGCCACGATGTAAAGCTGCACCTTTACCCATATTCCGGGGCTGTACAAACACTTTTATTCCGTGCTCACTATGCTCACTACAATATTTTTCAAGGACTTCCTGTGTTTTATCCGTAGAATAATCATTTACAATAATAATTTCTTTCTCCCAATCATTCAACAACTTAACACCTAATACTTTATCCAGTATTAAATGTATGGTTTTGGCCTCATTATAGGCTGGTATTACTATAGAAAGAGTATATGACATAGCGTAAGTATTGGAGTGCTAAATTACAGAATATCTTATTAGCACACCAAAGATTCGTTATTTTGAAATAATAATTCTGCTACATATGGTTTTTGTTGGCAAAAACAATCTGATTAAATATAAACCAGATTGATAATCATCCAAATCAACTATTGAATTCTGATCTTCGACTAATTGCCTGTGTAACAATCGACCTTCCGATGACGAAAGCTCTAATATGTAGGGGAGATTTGAATTGGCAGTTTGCAAATTCAAAATATCCTGTGCTGGATTTGGGTACATTTTCACCTCTGTATTCAGCCCTATTTCTGTACCCAAAACACTATATTCACCATTATCTTCTTGTGACTTTGATCCACCAAAAGTAATATACTTTACATTTTCATCCCATACATTTGAATTGCAACCACCTGCTCTGGGGACAAATTTAAGCTTATATGTTGCTCCACTCTCAAATGTAAAACCATCTGAATAAACCCCATCCATGTTTGGATCTTTTGCAAATACAGTCAAATCAAATGCTCCTAAATCAAGTAGATAATAAGCACTATTTATATCTGGATCATTCAAACTTAAATCCCTATTTGCTTCAACACCTACAGGAATCCAATTAACAATTTTCTGAATTGACAAGAAATAATACCCGTTACAAGCAACTCCATCTTTGGAATATAAATAAACAGTATTATCTACGCTAGGTATAGTTACTGATTGATCATTTGACCCATTAATCCATATGGAATTATTCATATCACTTGCTAGGCATTCATCGATATAAATCAAACGGACAATTTCTGTCCAGCTAGGTTGATATCCAGCAAGTTTCACTCCATAAAACTTTCCACATTCAAATGAAAAGTTCTGTTCCACAGCAAAAGCTCTCAAATTCAACCTGCCAATATCATAGTAATAGCACTGGTCTTTTTCAATATCAGTTGGATCAAACTCGCCATTATTCTCACGATATATAAGAACTCTATCATCGTAGTACTCAGTGGCCCCAGACACTACATTACCATTAATATCACATTCTTGAACTGATAAAAAATAATGACTATCGCAAAAACGACTATCAGAGCAATCAAGTAATATCTTATCACCAGGCTCAATAATAACAGGTGTTGGCCAGTTATATGACAAATCATTTATATGAAAAGAAGCGACATCATT
Organism: Bacteroidales bacterium; assembly: GCA_016937255.1. Lineage (GTDB taxonomy): Bacteria > Bacteroidota > Bacteroidia > Bacteroidales > DTU049 > BM518. Next base: position 21,486 of record JAFGWG010000095.1, on the reverse strand, counting down.
ACATGAGTTAATATGAATAACCTGAGATTGTGAAACCGCAGGGTTTGAACCTGTAGTAAACTTCACTAAATAATAATATCCAAGAGTGAAATTTTTACCAAAACTACCATAAAACTTTTCAAGATCAATACAATCAAGGTACTCTATTTCAGTTTCATTGAGTAATCTACTAACTGATGATCCTCTTAGAATAAACCCAGAAGATGTACATCGAAAAATGGAAAGACTAATTTGATTATTACAAGAAACAATGTTTGAAGCATCGCAAATGATTCTAGGCTTTCCGTTATTAAAGTCAACATCAATTGGTGTTGGAAATGACGTATTTGAAACACCATTAATTTTGAATGATACACTATTCTGACATGTGGTTGTATAAACATATTGATCTCTTGGAGACCATGGATTTCCAGAGACCCTAACTCTATAATAATTATTTACAAGTAGTGGTAGACCCTTGCTAGTTGCATAAGCATTTAAGTCAAAATCATCAATATCCTCAACCTCCTGTGGAGTTAGCCAGCCTAGAGCTTCGGTCTCATTGAAATAGACATTCCCACTAGCATCGCATCTTGCAATTGAAACAAAATACTGATGCGATGGCATATAACTCTGTGATGCATCAAGTGATATTCTTGCATTGTTATTAAAAGGCACAACAACAGCACTTGATGTATTAAAACCATAGCTATTATTTATTAGAAAGACTGGATCTGGGAGTGAGTGGTCAGCTCGTTGATATACTTCTAGATAGTTAACATCCATATAGTTGGGAAAGTCTTTATTAAGATAATATCCAGAACCAGAATAAACCTCATATACCTGATTTGTCAACAATACTCTCATTGCAACATTAGGTATTGCGATTAATGGGTCAGACACATCTGTTACCATTCTTACTGGTTTATCATTAATGTACCATATCACCTTATTAGGCTCCCATTTTAATCCATATTTCACCCACGTGTTTCCATATGTTTGCCCAGGGATTGAATATATGTACCTCCTGTTTATGTGCGTAGCAGACTCATTAGGTATTTGACTAATAATACCCTGTACTAAACCATCTCCAGTTGCAAGCTCAAAAATATCAATTTCATTCCAGTTACTATAACTACTATTCGGCTCACCAAATAACCAGAAAGCAGGGCTCATGTATTCAGATTTTGGAGTTCGAATCTCTGCTTCAAAATAACCATATTTCCATGTGTGATTTTCAGTTTCAAAAGTGTCTTGTGCGTTAAGAGTACCAATACATGGATCAGAGTCCAGCATTCCACAAAGATATTCTCTTTCAACATAATTATCATCTGGTACTACAGTACTAATATTGTAATCAGCCTTTAATCTTACATATAAGGGTGAATCAATGACATAAGAATCAAGATTATAGAATGGCCATGCAAAGCTAGTATTACCCCAGCAGTATTCATGCGCCCATATTGAACTGTGAGTACTATTAAAATCATCTTCAAAAGACAAATTCCAATTCCCAGAAAACATAGGTGAATTAAACTCGGAAGGAGTATTCAAATCAACATACATATTTTGCTCTTGAGAAAACAAAAACACATATGCAATAATTGCCACTAAAAACAACGCTAGTTTTTTCATGTTTTTTTTTTACAAAAAAAAATAAATTAACTAAATATTATTTTTCATATCTTACTCATTAAACACAAATGCCTTCAATAAGGCTCATTGTGTATTTACCCAGTAACAAGTTTAACATTTTTGTATTGCATGAATCATTATAGCTATTTATGTCTCCTATAACAAACACATTGTCAATTTATTCTAAGTTTTTTATTAGAGCAATAGAACCCTACTGGCACTCATTTTCATCAAAATATTAGTATTTGCCTGTCAATCTCTATATAATTAGAAAAATGACCAAAAAGCCACCTACCAGAGCAAATTAATGGTAGCACCACTTGCTCATTTTAACGCATACTGGTGTAGTCCCACAATGCAAATCAAAAACATGATATTTGATATCGGTGGTCTTTCTCCCGAAATTTATATTCTTCATGGCGTTGCTTCTGGTTCAATATCTCAAACTCGATTCACAAAATTATAAACTTTGAACTTCTTTAGAAAAATTACAATCTCGTAGACTCTACCGTCTTTACGCACAAAATTTTGATGGTAACTTTAAGTTCAAAGACTCAACGTTTTTCTATTAATTTCTACCTTGCATTGCTCCAAAACCACGAGTGTATTATTCATCGAAAAAATCATTCAAAATAGTCTCTTTATGCCTATTATCGATCAGCCCGAAATCAATGACCTTCCCCAAAATCAAATGAATAGTTTTGACTTCATTATATTTGGGTGTTTCTTTTGAAAGTTTCTGACTCAAAAATTATTGAAGTTTTTTGCAAAAAGAAACGAATAAGTTATGTATCTTTGATCTAAAATTTCACATAATGAAAATTTCTAAAGCTCGCATATCTCTATTTGCATTTGTTTTTATTTCTTTTTACGTAATATTCAGCAATTTCAAGTTTTTTCCTCATCAAATAATTTGCTATGATGTATATGGGTATTATATGTACCTCCCTCAAAAATTCATTTACAATGATATACCATTGCAGAATGTTGAACAGACAAAGGCCTTATTAGAAAAGTATGAGAATAGCAGCACATTTTACCAAGCATTTCCGCACGAAAACGGAAACTATATATATAAGTATTCCATGGGGTTGGCCATTATGTATTCTCCAGCATTTTTTACTGCTCACGCATTAAGTTCAGCATTCGGTTATCCGGCAGACGGATATTCGTATCCATATCAGTTGGCATTATTAATCTGGGGAATAATATTATCAATTATTGCTATTTGGATATTGCGAAAAATACTTCTACACTTCTTCAATGATATTACGACAACCATTACTTTGATACTTATTGTTGCGGCAACAAACATACCAATCCATACGGCAATGTATGGACAGAATGCAATGAGCCACAACTATTTATTGCTCTTGTATGCATTAGCGATTTGGTTTACTATAAAATGGCATGAAAACAAGAAAATTAGCCAGATCATTATATTAGGTATTGTTTCTGGTCTTGCGATTTTAAGCCGACCAACCGAAATTATCATTCTTCTATTTCCTGCTTTATGGAATGTCTACAACTTCAAAACTTTGAAAGATAAATTTGTTTTAGTCTGGTCAAAGAAATTTCAAATAATACTATTTAGCTTTATCATCATTGCTATTGGCTTATCTCAAGTGATATACTGGAAAATATATACAGGAGAATTCCTATATTACAGCTATAAAGCAAATCCTGGAGAAGGACTTGAGTTTTTTCGACCATACATCTATGAAGTATTGTTTAGTTTTCGTAAAGGCTTGTTCATTTATACTCCCATAGTAGTTTTTGCATTATTCGGGCTTATAATTCTATGGAAAAAACACAAAAAATCGGCATTGGCAATAACCATATATCTGATTGTTAACCTATATATCATCTCATGCTGGTCTACATGGTGGTATGCTAATTCTTACAGCCAGAGATCTTTCATTCCTGCATTAATTGCATTAAGTATTCCGTTGGGTTTTTTAATTAAGCGAATAATTGAAAGTAAAGCTTTAATCAAAATAATATTCACCATCATTGGAACATTACTAATATTCCTAAATATTTTTCAGATATGGCAATTTCACAACGGAATATTAGATGGGGAGAGAATGACCAAAGAATACTACTTAAAAATATTTTTAAAAACCAATGTTGATGAAGCAGATAAAAAGCTTCTACTAATTGATAGGTCATATTACAACATTAATAATTTCGATAATGAAGCTGAATATACTGGGCATACTATTTCAACATTAGATTTTGAGGAATCAAATATCGACAGTATAGCTCCACTGCATGGGTTATCTTATTGCATTCTTGATAGTATTGACACGTATAGTCCCAAATTTGAGGCTAGACACTCTGAATTAACTAAAAAAGATCATGCATGGGTGAGAGCAACTATTGATATATATGTTCCAAAAAGCAATAGAGAGCCACATTTTGCCTTTGTTATTCATTTCACTCATAAAGGGGCAGCATATCAGTACAGAAGTATGGAATCTGGAGAGTTAAATCTTGAAAAAGGAAAATGGAATAGTGTTCAATTCGATTATTTGACGCCGGAAGTAAGAGAAAAATCTGATTCAATTCGCACCTTAGTTTGGAATATTAACGGAGAAACAATTCTTGTTGACAATTTAAATATTGAAATATTTGAAAAAGTAGAGACAGATACTAAATAGTGAGATATAATCCATCAGAAAGCAGCAAGGATAGAAAAATTACAGAAAAGCAAAATTCAAAACCATCATTGGGTAGAAGGAAGTATTCATTGCCCCCTTATTTTAAGGGTCTTGCAAAAAGCTCAACATCTTTTTTACTCACTTCTTTATCACTCAAAATAATAAGGCGCTCAACAACATTACGCAATTCGCGAATATTTCCGGTCCAGCGGAGTGTTTGCAATTCCTGAATGGCCTCTTCACTAAAAGGCATAGCTGCCCTACCCTGACTACGGGCAATATCGTCGGCAAAGTGTTCAACCAGAAGAGGAATATCTTCTAATCTTTCTCTCAAAGGAGGAACATGAATAAGAATAACAGAAAGTCTATGATAGAGATCTTCACGAAAATCGCCATTTTCGATTTCTTCAATAACTTTTTTATTGGTAGCTGCTACAACGCGAACATCTACAGGGATTTCCTTCTCACCTCCTACACGAGTAATTTTATTTTCCTGAAGAGCGCGCAAAACTTTTGCCTGCGCAGACAAGCTCATGTCGCCAATTTCATCGAGGAATAATGTGCCACCACTGGCTTGTTCAAAATCGCCTTTACGCTGTTTAATAGCTGAAGTAAATGATCCTTTTTCGTGACCAAAAAGCTGACTTTCAATTAATTCTCCCGGAATTGCAGCACAATTCACTTCAATAAACGGGTTACTTGCCCTATTACTAAGTTCATGCAACCATCTGGCAACCAACTCTTTTCCTGTACCATTTTCTCCTGTAATCAGCACACGTGCATCGGTTTCCGCCACTTTTTCAATCATTTCCTTTATCTGCACAATGGCAGGAGATTCTCCAATAATATCGTATGTTTTGGAGATTTTTTTCTTCAGTGTTTTTGTTTCTTTCACCAAATTGGAACGATCGAGAGCATTGCGAATGGTAACCAGCAACCTATTGAGGTCTGGTGGTTTTGATATATAATCAAAAGCTCCTTTTTTAATAGCTTCTACTGCGGTGTCGATATTTCCGTGACCAGAAATCATAACCACTGGTACATCGGTAATATCTTGAATTTTCTCCAAAACTTCAATGCCATCCATTTTAGGCATTTTGATATCGCAAAGCACAACATCAAATTTCTGAGCTTTGACCATTTCAACACCTTCCTGGCCATTTTCAGCTTCAGAAACAGTAAACTTTTCGTATTCCAGAATTTCGCGTAATGTCTGGCGGATTGGACGTTCATCGTCAATTATAAGTACAGATGGCATAATAATTAGTTTTCTTCGGCGAATTTAGCAATTTCGCATCAGCATACAAAACGTAAAAAAGGATTTTTTCGCATATATGAAAAAATCCTTTTTGTAAGAACAAGGAAATACTGAGTAAATTATTCGTTTACAACCAGTTTGAATCCAAGTCCGTGAACATTTGCAATTTCCACATTGGGATCATCTTTGAGATACTTACGAATGCGGCTAATGAATACATCCATACTACGTCCGATGAAATAATCGTCACCACCCCAAATTGCTTTCAGGGCCACTTCGCGCAATAGAAGCTCATTGCGTTTCATTGACAAAAGTCGCAATAAATCACATTCTTTGCGGGTAAGGTGAGTTTTTTTGTCACCGATAATTAAATCCTGTTCTGCCACATCCAGTGTAAACTTTCCAAAAGTGATTTTTTCTGAAGTTGTGGTCAGAAGCAATTCCTGCGCACGCATAACACGTTTAAGGATGGCTTCGATTCTGAGTAATAATTCATCGGTGCTGAATGGCTTTACAATATAGTCATCTGCTCCTGCTCTAAAGCCTTCCACTTTATCATCTTTCATATCTTTTGCTGTGATAAAGATGATAGGAATGCGCTGGTCGAGTCTGCGAATTTCTTTCACCATGCTAATGCCATCCATTTTAGGCATCATGATGTCGACCAAAAGCATATCAAATTTCTGTGTGTGATAGGTTGCTAAACCTTCTTCGCCATTTTTACAAAGTACAACTTCGTACTTGTTAATTTCAAGGATGTCTCTAATAATAGTACTCAGAGTTTTGTCATCCTCAGTTAGTAAAATTCTGCCTTTTTTCTTTTCCATGGGAGTATGTTTTTAAAAAATTATTGTTTGATTGTGATGGTAAATTTTGCGCCTTTACCCGGGCTGCTATCCAAAGATATTTTGCCGTTCATTTTATTTAGAATACTTCGGATATAATAGAGTCCTATACCAAAACCCTTGATATCATGCTGATTTCCATCAATAATACGATAGAAACGTTCGAATATTTTTTTGTGATATGATTTTGGAATACCTACGCCATTGTCTGATACTATAATTAGTAAATTCTGACCAATATTTCCGGTAGAAACTACAATAAGAACATCTTCTCCGCCATATTTGATGGCATTTTCAATAAGATTCTTAATAACGTTTTCGAAATGACCCTTATCAGCCTGAATAAATGGATTATTGGCTTCCAATTGCAGATTAATTCTTCCACGAAGTTCGAGCCTAACCTCCATGTAATTTTCTACATATGTTTTTATCACCTCATTTGCATCAAGTGAAGAAAAATTGAGGCTAATTTGTTGTTCTTCAAGCATTGCAATCTGAAGAATCTGATCGCCTAAGAATTTAAGCCTTGTATTTTCAAAGCTAATGAGATCGGCATATCTTTTAACACGGGCAGTATCTTTGCTCACCTCTTCTTTTGCAAGCATTTCCGACGCCAAATTTATGGATGAAATAGGGGTTTTAAACTCATGAGCCATATTATTGATAACCTTAATTCTTTCCTTAGATGTTTTCTGTATTTTCCGAATAAGCCTAATAAAGAAAATGAGGATAATAGTAATGAGCAACATAGAAATTACACCAAGAACAAGCCATCCATCAAGGTGATTATCAGCACCAGTAGATAGAAGAGGGCAGTCTGCAATAATATGAAGTGTTAATCCTGTTGAAAAAATACCACAATACAGTTTATGAACAAACTCACTTGATTTATAGGATGAATCGGTAATTTCATTTTTACTTTTAAAAATAATAGAGTCTTCAAAAATAAATGCGTATTCGACATTACATTTTAAATTATTATTGCCAAACTCACGGTCCAGAATACTGTCGAAATCAGCAAAGCAAGCATGAGTATGCCCGGGAGAATGATCGCATTGAACGAAATTCAGGCTATCGCCAAATTGCAGATGTTTTTCTGAAATATATCGAGTAAACTCATCTGCAGATTTTGTAATACTAAGGTTAATCAGGTTTTTCTGATTACTTCGAATAATGTCATAGGTCTTCTGTGTCCACACATATTGCGAAGCGATCGCAAAAAATAGTGCGATTACAGAAAGTACTATTAAAATATTAAATTTAATATTCATATACACGACCTTTCAACTGTTAAAATTAAAAAAAATAACTTCATTTTGATGTTAACGATATGTTAAATGTTAAATTCAAATAAGTCTAATTGACTGAAACTCTTTGTTTATGCCATATACAAGCTTAATGATATTTATTATATAAGTTATCGAATTTTACTTTTTATAGATGAAAAATTAATTCAATTTTATGTTTTTAACAGATTACACCCAAATTATCAATTGTGAAAAATGCAATTATTATGTATTTTAGCATTTTATAAAGTAAATATTATGACATTGAAGAAAGGCTTGTTTATTGAAAAGAGCAAAGAAGTGCAATCAGAGGACTCTGCAATGCGCTATGGTTCTGGGATGGTAGATGTTTTGGCAACACCCGCGATGATTGCTTTTATGGAAGAATGTTCTATGGAACTGCTATTGCAATTTCTACCAGAGGGCTATAATTCGGTAGGAACTGAAGTGAATATCAAGCACCTAAAAGCCACGCCGATAGGTATGAAAATAAGATGCCGAGCTGAAATTCTAGAGAATGATGATAAATCGGTTTTGCTTAAAATAGAAGCTTATGATGAAGAAGGCAAAATTGGAGATGGCACTCATCGGCGTTTTCTAGTTAATGTTGAACGATTTATGAAGAAATTTCAGTCATGAAGTTATTGATAATTTCAATTCTCATATTTATTTCCACTGGTGTTAATGCGCAAGATGGAGAACTCTTAAATTCTGATTTTCATTTTACTGAGGGTATTTATCTTACGTTTGAAGAGTTCAAAACCAATTCACCTTCCATTGAGAACTTCACAATAAAAAATTATGGGGAGGGCACTTTTTTCGAATTTCCATGTACCGATTCAACAGGGAATATTCAAACTTGCACTGCTGAAAATGTATGGGGTTATTGCAAAGGGAAAAATGTTTATATCAATCAAGGCTACGGCGCAGTATTTTTCAGATTGCAGGTAATTGGCGCTTTAATTCATTACTATTCTGTTTCAACCTATTATCAAAGAGACTATAATTACGATTATTATGGAAGGCCCTATCCATCATCAAGTAGGAGGGTTGCAGAGGAAGAAATGGTAATGGAATGGGAAAGCGGAAATTCCTTTGCATTTAATTATCGAAGTTTTTCCACATATCTTGAAATGAAAGATCAAGATTTGTATACTGAATTAGAAAACAGTAAGAAAAAGAGAAAAATGATTTATTTTTATCTTTTGAAATACAACGAAAACCATCCAGTCTATATCAAAAATAAAGAGTTATGATTTTCATATTCATCATTTACCTAATTATTGTTGTTGTGCTGCCAATATATTTTTCCAGAAAATCGAAAATACAAGATGATTTTATATTAGGTGGATGTAAAACACCCTGTTTTGCACTTGCTTTGTTGGAAAGAACTAAAAAAGTAATAGCTTTAATTTTAGGTGGTACGGGAACTGCGATTGTATGGAAATTATTTTTTATAGAAACAGCAGTTATTAGCAAACAATTAAGTTCTTTTATCTTTGCAATGGTCATTATTTTCTCATACATCTTCCCTTCAAAGAAAAACAGAGAGATGTCACAAATTTTTAATCACTAAATTATTCTTATGAAACGCTTATTTCAGTTTTTTGCACTAATTCTAGTCTTTTCAGTTGCGCAAGCGCAGGAATTCGGTTATACCAATAAATTAAAAAGTGAATCTCTAAGTCAGAAACAAAGAGTCGAGTTGACTGATCTTATTGTAAGTAATTGTCTTTTTAATGGCGACTTGCAGTTTTTGGTTCAGGAGAACGACCTAAAAACTTTGCCTGAAGATTATGAAGTGAAAGCCAATAATATGCGCGAACTCATTGACTATAACAATAATAGACTAAAATCAGCCAAAACAAAACTTGATTCCGTAAATATTTACCTGAGCTTAAAAGGTGTTTATTTGAATATGCTTATGTTTAATGAAGCTCGCCAGAGCCTTCAGTACATTTATGCTTCGCTGGACAATTTAATGAATGATACAAAACTTGATTCAACCGACAAAGCCGAAGTATATCGATTGGCAGGAAGCTATATGATGGAATATAGCCAAGATCCTTCAAGCTCCTATCCATATTTTGCTCAGGCCATCATTTTCGACAATACAGACACAGCATCATACATATTTATCATGTTGCTTTACACACAATATGGAGCTTTTGACCAAGCAGATTCAATTGCGAATGCTGTTGAGCAGAGATTCCCAGGAGCGATTTCACCTTATATACTTCATACTCAATCAGCTGCATCAAGAATGTTTGTCGAGTATGCCAACACCGACGAAGCCATGCTTAATATGTGTTTAGATAGTATTGCTGATCTTGCTTATCTCGAACCATTAAAGAATTCAGCATCAGAAAGCAAGGAAAACCTTCTTTATCACATGCTTTTAGAGAATATGATACTCCTAAAATATTATTCTGTTATTGGATCTGATGAAAAAGCCGACATTCTTGATTGTGATAGAAAGTACTTGAATAATATACGCAATACTTGTCGCACTCACAATAATTCAAAATCAAGAATACCTGAGTATACCACTCTAAATGCATTAGCTTGGACATTTGCATTAGATCAGCAATATGACTCCTGTTTATTATACCTAAACCAAGCATTAGACAATGTTCGGACATTAGATGCAAGCTATGCTTCGGTAACACATAATATTTTGTCTAGTATTATGGCATTTACCTTTCTTAAAGGAGACTCATTGGGTGCACTATCTGTTTTGGAAAAAAAGCTTGCTTTAGGAGATACTATTGGTTATATGCTTACTGATATGGCTCTTATCTCCAGGATGTATGCTATGACTGGAGATTATGTAAATGCAAATAAATATTCAGATGCGGTACTTTCCTACAATCCTTCATTTTTTCCAGTATACAGAATAAAAGCATATTCATTTTATCTTGACAATCAAAAAGACAGTGCTTTTGCCAGCATGGATATTGCTGTAGAACTTGCAGAGCAGAATTTTGAAACATATTTGATGTATGGAATTCTTCATTTACTGGAAGGAAATGAGGCAGTAGCATATACCTACTTGGAAGCGGCATGGTATATTGATCCCTCGAGCACCATATTGGAGGATCTTATGCAAGAATTGTACATCAAAAAATAGTATTACGGCAAGATCAATTTCAATCTATATTTCTTTTCACTTTTCCAGCGAAAGTGATTTGATCGAGAGTATGTAATTGAGCTTTTTAGCTTGTAGAATTCTTCGCATATTTTTTCGCAAAAAATGTGCTTTGCCCAGGTTCTTTTCTTTAATAATATGCCTTCAAGCACTTCATGTGACTTTCTTTCTACTGGAGTTGTAAATTGTTCAATTAATGAAAGCCATGAAAAATAATTATCAAGGTACTTTGTGGCTATACCTCTAGTTTTGCTTGTGATCATTTCTAATAATTTTCTTTTCAATCCAATTATTCGCTGCAGCTCTGTTGGTGCATTTTGGTCATTATTATCTATATATGATATTTTACCTTGAAGCTTCAGCACCCTTGCGAGTTTTTGAATAAATGTATTATATGGCGAAACAGGAACAATATTTTTCTTTTTAATTTGATTCTTCAAATGCTGTGAGACAAAATCTGTATGAATTTTCCCAATGGATAAAAACTGTAAAAGACAATTATAGTGAGGATAGTAGTCTGTTGATAGAAATATTTTACATGACTCATCTCTGTTATTTAGCGAAAAATGTGCTTTTGCATTCTTTATCCCTTTCCGACAATGTGAAATATCGATCGTCGTCATCTCTAAAATGCCCTCAAATTCCCTTTCAGGATTTGCATACGCAGATAATACTTTATGCCGCCAACTAAATGCAGTACTCATTGCAATTCCATATTCCGCTGAACAAGATTTCAAGGTTTTGTACCCTCCTGATATTTCTTTCGCAAATTTCTTGAATAATTCTGGCTTTTTTAATGCGTGAACAAGAGTTCCTGTTCTTCTTGAAAATGTATACTTACATTTTTTACATTGATATCGCTGCTCTCTTTTTGGACTATAACCGTTGCGCTTCACTTCATTGGCTGCGCAAAAGGGACACTCTATTCTTGTTTTTTCCTTCATTTCTTCAAATTAAAAACACATTTTTCACTAAAATTCTTCATTGATTAATCTCCCTACCCTCTAGGATCTGACTTCAATTCCATCTTTGCCATTTTTTCCACTTCCATACTAGTGGCTCCAAAATCATTCACAATCTTACCAAATAATAAATAGGTTCCATTTCCCCTAAACGGATATTGTTTTAAGCTCTGTGGAAAATGAACCGCTTCAAAAAAATGCCCCGCCACATCCATGAAACTGGCAAAATACATCAACTCATTCTTCTTTGTGCGAACAGGTTTTATGGTAAGCAATACACCCAGCATTCTACATCTTCTCCCCAAATTTTCTTTCATTTCTATACTCATAATTTCTCCGCGAAAAGAAGTTTGTAAAATATCAAACCACGATATACTAACAGGAAAACCAATCAATTCCATCTCGTCATACGCATCTTCAAGCTTTCCGGCATGTAAATCCGGCAATTGCCGCTCTTCTACTGCTACAGAGAAAAGCTGCTTTCTGTCAGGATCAGGTGTATTCTTCTGACTTTTCCCAAAAAGCTCCCAAAGTAACTCAGGCTTGCTTTTCCCCGTGAAAGCAAAGGCTCCAACACGTATTAACAAAATAATTTGCTCTCGGTTAAGGGATACCCGCTCTGTGAAATCGTAAATACCCTTGAAATTCCCACCAACATTCCTTTCCCGCAAAATGTGTTTAATATATTTCTCCTCCATACTTTTGACATGAATGAAGCCGACAACCAACCTATTACCATGCAAACTTGTTAGGTAAGCGCCATCGTTGATGCATGGCGTGCAGATTTCAGCTCCCAATCGACGAGCTTCGGCAAAATACACCCAGCTTCGATAGTACCCACCAAAATTATTGATCACCGAGCACATAAATTCCAAAGGGTAATAGACTTTCAGAAAAAGACTCTGATAACTCTCTACAGCAAAAGATGCAGAATGAGCCTTTGAAAATGAATACCCAGAAAAAGACTCAATTTGTCGCCAAAGTTCTCTGGTAACATGCTCAGGCCGTCCTAGCTCCGCTGCACCTTCATGAAAACACGCCACTATTCGTTGCATTTCCGCTTTACTACGATATTTTCCGCTCATAGCCCGACGCAGAATATCAGCATCAGCCAAGTCCATGCCAGCATAATGATGCACTACTTTCAATACATCTTCTTGATATACCATTACTCCGAAAGTTTCGTTAAGCAGCTCCTTAAGTATAGGATGAGGATACACTACTTTCTCCGGAAAATGAAAACGACGAATATATTCATGCATCATTCCTGAAGAGGAAACGCCAGGACGAATAATAGAGCTGGCAACCACTAAACTAAGGTAGTCGCAACAACGAAGTTTTTTGAGCAAGCTACGCATAGCAGGACTCTCCACATAGAAACACCCGATGGTTTCTCCATTTTCAAGCAGATTGGGAATGTAAGAATCTTCCTTAAGCGCAGTAATATTATGGATATCAACCTTCTCTTTTCTGTTTTCTGCGATAAGTCGGATGCTGTCTCCAATATGTCCAATGCCCCGCTGACTAAGGATATCAAATTTTTCATAGCCTAGGTTTTCGGCAGTATACATATCCCATTGCACTGTTGGCAAACCCTTAGGTGGAAGGTCGAGCGCAGAATACATGGTTATAGGTTCTTCTGAAATTAATATACCTCCCGCATGTATGCTTCGCAAATTGGGAAATTCACGTATGGCATTGGATATGGCTATTATTTTTTTCACAACCTCATCTTCTGCCTTCAAACTTCTACGCTCTTCCACCATGGCATCAATCTCTGCTTTGGGCAATCCATAAACTTTACCCAATTCGCGGTAAACTGATTTGTCGCGAAAAGTCTGCATCATTCCCAACAATGCAGTGTGCCGACTGCCGTATCGTTTAAAAATATAATCCTGCACCTTATCACGGTCTTTCCATGAAAAATCGATATCGAAATCAGGCGGGCTGCTTCGTTTTGGGTTTATGAATCGCTCGAAATACAAATCAAGTTCTACAGGATCAACATTAGTTATGTAAAGACAATACGCCACAATGCTATTGGCTCCACTACCACGCCCAACATGGTAAAATCCCTGAGACATGGAATAGCGAATAATATCCCAAGCCATAAGAAAATAAGAGGAGAAGCCCATACGATCAATCGTCTCAAGTTCCTTCTCAATACGTATTTTTACATGCTCAGATTTACCTGGATATCGCAAAGAAAAACCATCAAAAGTTAGTTTTTGGAGCAATAATTTATCATCGTACCGACTACCGGTAAAAACTTTCTTATTACGACTTCCCTTTAGATTGATGTCAAATGAACAATGACGAAGAATTTCTTCAGCATTCTCCAATAGCACAGGTTCCTGACTATAATCTTCCCTGATTTTTATTAAATCTGAAACATATTCATCATCGTTTGCAAGCATGAAGTCTTTAAGCATTGGCAAAAGGCAATTGTTGTCGATTGCTCTGAGATGGCGGTGCACTTCATAATCGCTAATACCTTCTTTTCTATTTTCAAAACTCAGTGGCACCCAAGCACACATACGATTCAGGTACTTACGATACCGACTTTGCACAAGACGATTAAGCTGAGACGGTCGCACAGCGATATATTCATTTTCTCTAAACATATCAGGGAAACCACATTCAAGAGGATAGAGCACATATACATTATTAAAAGGAGGTGCATGATCTGCAACCTTAGTTTTGCGGAGGTTGCAAGCACTGAGATATTCATTAATCTCATGAAAACCTTCTCTATTGCGAGCGATACAGATATAAAGCAAACGCTCATTTTTGCGAAATTCCATACCTGCTACGAAATCGACACGCTCCTCTTTACAAGCTTTGTACACATCACTCCAGGCTGTACTATTATTGATATCCGCCAATAAAAGCTTAGTAATGCCTGCTTTTACAGCATTCTCAACAAGTTTTTTAGGAGAAAGTGTGCCGAAACGCAAACTATAATATGAGCGGAAGTGAAAAATCATTGTGATTATTTTCTAATCATTTATTTGCTCACAATTTAATCATTTATTTTTACATAATCATACTTTTTTATTCAATAATATTATTTTAATGTGAATCTTAATAAAACCAATCTTAAACATCTCAATTAGTATTCTTAAGTCAATAAACTAAAGGAAAAAAATAAAAAGCCCGCTCACTTTATGCGAGCGGGCTTGCAAGAATTCACCTCTCAACTCTTTGCTTATTGTATCTCAATCATTCTTGCAGGTTTTTCTTTTGCTTCTTCCATTTTTGGAATATTCACATTCAAAATTCCATTCTTGTACTCAGCATTTACATTTTCGCTGTTTACCAAATCTGGAAGGATAAATGAGCGTGAGAAAGCTGAATAGCAAAACTCTTTTCGCTTGTAATTCTTACCTTCTTCGTTCTTTTCCTCTTCCTTCTTTGTACTGATGGTCAACACATCATCTTTTACTTCCACATTGAAATCAGCTTTATCAAACCCTGGGGCAGCCACCTCAATTTTAAAAGCTTCTTTCTCCTCAATTACATTGATTTTTGGCGCACTAAATTGCCTTTCAGCATGAAGTGATGGAGCATTGAAAAATTCATCGAAAATGTTTGGTCCAATTGTGTTTCTTTTCATTAATGGTAACATAACTTGTCCTCCTATTATTTTGTTTTTTGTTTGTTTGATTTCGACTTTTCATTGTCAATTTCTGTACCACTGCAAAAGCACATTTTTCGCTAAATAACAATATACATCTGATAATCTGATACATAAACCCAAAATTGCAAAATTTTACTCATTTTTCAGTACTGCCATAATGTCGTCATTTGTTCAAATATTAAAAAACCATCATGTCATTGTGTCATTTTTATCCCAAAAAAAATGCGTATTTTAGTCCTCTCAATTGTATTTTATGAAAAACATTCCCGGCCTGTTTAAAGAAAGCGCGACAAAATATCCCGAAAATCCACTTATTCTCGAAAAGAATAATGGCGAATATCAAGCCCTGAATTATCACGATGCATTAGAGCTTACAAAAAAACTTGCCGCAAATTTGCGTAGCATCGGAATGAAAAAAAACGACAAAGTTGTAATCTATGCCGAAGGTCGAACATGGTGGCTACTTTCCGAACTCGCCGTTTTATTTAATGCTGCAGTAAGTGTACCATTGAGCATCCGATTGGAAGAACCCGATGACCTGGTTTTCAGAATTAATCACAGCGAAAGTAATTTCATCATTACCAGCATCAGACGACTATCCAATATTCGCAATGTGATGGATCGCCTTCATTCTAAAATACAAATTATTGTTTTAGACCTACCCGAAAAAGATGAGCGCCCCATACTGAATGAGAATGAAATTTTCCTAAGTACCCTGCTCGAAAAGAATTGCGAGCCTTTCAATGAAGATGAGATTGATAAAATAGCCTCAAATATCGCTGCTAATATTTGCTATACATCAGGAACTACAGCCGACCCCAAAGGAATAATTCTCAGTCATGGAAATTACTTAGCCAATGTTCAACAAGGAACAGGTTTATTTGATATTTCGTCAGACTTCACTACTTTACTCATTCTCCCATGGGATCACAGTTTTGCCCACACCGTTGGTCTCTACACCCTAATATTAAACGGGGCAAGCATGGCTGCGGTTGATGGCGGCAAATCGCCTGTTGAAGCCATTCGCAATATCCCAAAAAATATCAATGAAATTCGTCCGCATTTCCTACTCAGCGTTCCAGCGTTGGCTAAAAACTTCAAAACCAATATCGAAAAAGGCGTTGCCGAAAAAGGTGCCCTCGTAAATACACTTTTCAAAGCCGGATTAAGCATTGGACATGCCCATAATGGCATTGGCATTAATCGTGGAAAAGGATTCCGATTTCTACTCAAACCGCTGTATTTTCTATTCGATAAAATCATTTTCAAAAAACTTCGAGCTAGTTTCGGAGGCCGCTTAAAATATTTTGTAGGTGGAGGAGCCTTGCTCGACATCGAATTGCAAAAGTTCTTCTCAGCCATTGGTATTCCTATGTATCAAGGATATGGCCTCACAGAAGCAGCACCAGTAATATCCAGCAATAATCCCAATGCTCAAAAAATGGGGTCTTCTGGAAAAGTTGCTCCCAATATGGAAGTTCGCATAGCAGATGAAGACGGGAATGAAGTTCCAACTGGCATTAGCGGAGAAATATTGGTAAAAGGCGACAACGTAATGCAAGGCTACTGGAAAAACGAAGAAGCTACCGCTGAAACACTAAAAGATGGATGGTTGCATACCGGCGATTTAGGCTATTTCGATAAAGATGGATTTCTTTATGTAAAAGGTAGATTCAAAAGCTTACTCATCAGCGACGACGGAGAAAAATACAGTCCCGAAGCCCTCGAAGAAGCCATGATATTCCATTCGTCGATTATTGATCAAATAATGCTGCATAACAGCCAAAACCCATACACCACCGCTTTGATTAGCATTAACACAGAGAAACTGAAGAAAATGCTTGATCATGAAGAGAATATGGAAGACCAAGCATTAGAAATCATTCGCAAAGAAGTAAATCAAATCAGACACGATCATAGTTTAAGCAAGGAATTTCCTGTGCGTTGGATGCCTTCCGTTTTTGCTATCCTTGAAGAAGGATTCAATGAACAAAATAAGTTCATCAATTCCACAATGAAAATGGTACGACCTAAAATCACAGAACACTACAACGACCTGATTGAAAGAATGTACGATAAAGAAGGAAAGAAAAACATAGAGGTTCATAACAAATCGGTGTTAGCAAAAATACTTTCCTGAGTTCTACGTTATATTATACAAATTAGTATTTTTGAAGCTTAAGACATAGATTTATGGGGTTTAAAATTCGATTAACATTGACCATGGCCATATTGTTGCTTATTTCAGTTTCCTGTGGAAACAAGAAAACTGAGAATTATGATTTTCAGGTAAGTCCCGATGTTCTTGAAAATAATGAGGCACCTCAAATGGAAGGCTCCATTACAGATCTGGAAAATATCTTTGATGACAACGCCAAAGATAGACTTCTACAGAAAATAGACCTCATGCAAAATGAGTATAATTTGCCAATTTTCATTCTTACCACTGCTTCCAACGAACCATTTGAAACTTTTACCGAGTATAGCGACAACGTTGGTTCACAATGGGATTATTGCAAGGATGAAGAAGGTATTTTATTTATCCTTTCTTCTTTCATGGGCGAACTTAGAGTCATCACCTGCACCAAAACCGAAACCAAAATCTCGGAAGAAGATTTTGACTATATGATCAACAACATATTATACGAATCTTTCAGAAACGAAAGCTTTGAAGAAGGAATCATTAAAGCTCTTGATTTTGTGGAAAGCATATTTTCAAAAAACTAATGCCTTCATGGATTTTTACACATATTGATCCTTTACCCGACATGGTTATCTCTTGTCGAAGTGACTATAGCAACCTCAAAGTTTCACTTCTGCCTGACGAAACAGAACCTGTGAAAAACACGAATATTTTTCATCAAGAATCGAAAGTGGAATATTTTGATTCGCTGAACTCTAAAAAGGGCTTATTGCTGAAAAATCAGGAAACTGGTGAATTTACATTACGACTGAAAGGCCTCTTTCGAAAAAAACTGATCATCGAATACGAGGAGACTGAATATTCCGGAATGAAAATATCATGATAAAACTGAAGAAAACATATGGCCTCCTACTCATCTTTTTGCTATTCACAGCAAACGGACTGGCTCAAAACAACAATTTCACTTGTCCTTGGAATGAAGTAAACTGCCCCGGTAAATGTGGTGCATTTTACGATGCAGATGGTGATGGTTATTGCGATTACGGCAGAGTTGATATCCCTGAAATAAAAGACACTACGCCGGTTATTAAACCTGAAACCACCACTGTGGGCAATAAGAATCAAACTGGCCCTGAAAACAACGGCGCTTTCATTGATAACATTCAAAACGACACCACCGTTACTGATACTGCAAGTATAGAAAATACCAACAATAGTGATATACCCGACAAATTAGTGCAAACGCCGCCGAGCAGACGACCATATACGCTACTTTTCATCACAGCTTTGGTATTCGGATTCTATTTTCTTACCTATTTTCTAAGCAAAACAAAATCACTCCGAAAATGCAATCATCGCAGAATATGGAATATTTTGCTTGCTTTGACGTTTTTAGGGAGTGGAGTTCTTGGTATTGTTCTGGTTATTCAGCTCAATTATAATATATGGATGGGTATTTACAGAGAATTCCTATATTGGCATGTTGAATTTGGCATTGCCATGGGATTAATTGGAATTCTACACGCATTGTGGCATTGGAGATATTTTAAAAACCTTTTTGGTGGTTGGAAAAATAAACAGACCTGTAATTAAATGAAAAAGGCAATTGGCATAATGATAATGGGGTTTCTGTTTTTTATAGCAGGAAGCAGCCTTATTGCCCAAAATCTCATCCCAAATCCGAGCTTCGACGACAGCAAAGGACGCCGCCCAACCATGAAACCATGGAAAAAGATTAATACTGTCGATTATTTTGTCAATTCCGATAAGCAATCGTATAAAGAAGTTAATGCCTCCAAAAACGACAGAAACTATATCCTCCGCAAACCCAGAACAGGATCGGCCTATGTTGGATTGCGTGTGTGGCCAAAATATTCAGAATATTTACAAGTGGTACTATCTGAACCATTGAAAGCCGATGTAGCCTATTCTTTCGAGATGTATATTACACCAAGTAAGTACAGCAATTGCTACCTGAAAACAATCGGAGTGAGCTTCTATTCTACCAAACCACCCTATTCTACGCGATTTGGTCGTGAAGATTACCCCCCACAAATAGAAATGTATAAACCTTTAGGCATTCGCGATACCTCAGACTGGATCAGAGTAAATGGCGTATTTATTGCCAAAGGTGGCGAAAAAATTATGACCATAGGCAATTTCAGCGTCAATAATGGAGATAAATTCAAGCGCAAAAAGCTATCATTCACAAAGCGAGAAGCCTATTATTATATCGACGATATTGCTTTGTATGAGCTTGGTGCCGACGGACGACCGATAATGAATGCAGTTGTCGTAAATGATGATTCATTAAGAGAAGTACAAGACAGCTTGCAATACGAAGCCACCTTTTCTACTATTGATAGTAATGTGCGTACTATTTATTTTGAAGAGGACGATCATAAACTCGATCATAAAGGTTATATGAATTTGGCGGTAGTGGCTGAATATCTTTTAGAAAATCCAGATTATGCCGTGGAAATATTTGCCTATTCTGCCCCCGGAGAATTCAATGGCAACGAAATGAAACTGGCAGAAAAAAGAGCTAAATCAGTCTTTATTTTCCTCAGCGGAAACAAAGTTCCAAAGGATAAAATAATACAAAAACCAATTGGAAATAGTTGTGAGTATGGACGAAGCAACGATCCCAAACGGCGATATTGCAGAAAAGTTGAACTATTTTTTATTAACACGAAAACAGATTAAAAATGAAACAGATTTTATTAAGCCTGGCATTGCTTTTTGCATTCCAATTTGCATTCTCACAAGAAGATATTACGGTTGATAAAAAATTCACGGTAGTTAAAGAATTACCGCATACTGGTGCCAAAAACCAGCAACAGGCAGGAACTTGTTGGAGTTTTGCCACTACTTCATTTATAGAAAGCGAACTCATGCGCATTGGTGAGAAAGAAATGGATCTTTCTGAACTCTTTTTCGTGTATCAAGCATATATCATGAAAATGGAGAATTATATTCGCCTTCGTGGTGTTGCCAATTTCAGTCAAGGCGGACAGGCGCACGAGGTATTTATGATTTTAGATGAATACGGAGCCATGCCCGAATCAGCATTCGATGGTTATGCCCCCGGCGACGAAATATATAACCATACCGAGATGGAATCGGTACTTCTGTCTATGGCTAAAGTTTACGCCAAGAATAAAAAACCCGGCAAATACTGGAAAGATGCCACAAAAGCCATTTTAGATGTATATATGGGCGAAATGCCAGCAAAGTTCAATTATAAGAAAAAAGATTACGATGCTGCATCATTTAAAAAAGAGTTTATTCCTCTGAATTCAACTGATTATGTGCAGATTACCAGTTTTACACACCATCCATTCTACAGCACATTTCGTTTGGAAATTCCAGACAATTGGTTGGGATACACCTATTATAATGTACCGCTAAATGATATGATGGACATTATTGATTATGCTGTTGAAAACGGTTATACCATTAGCTGGGATGGCGATGTAAGCGAAGATGGTTTCGATCACAGAGCCGGTTATGCCATTTTGGGCGAAGACGACCCAGAACCCAACCAGGAAAACAGACAAGAATTATTCGATAATTTTGAAAGCACCGACGACCACCTCATGCATTTAGTAGGCACTTCAAAAGACGAAAACGGCGAGCCCTATTATATCATTAAAAACAGCTGGGGCACGAAACTCAATGATTATGATGGCCTTTTGCATATGAGCAAAAACTACGTAAAGCTAAAAACCATCTCTATTTACCTGCATAAAGATGGCATACCTAAAGAGATTCGGAAGAAGCTAGACCTGTAGCACCATGCATCAAAACCTTGATATACTGATAAATATGCAATACTTGCCCTTCGGCGAACTCTTTGTAAACCAACAAAATAGCACGTATGACACTCGTTATAAGTTCTCTGCAAAAGAGTTGGATGACGAAACG
>JAFGWG010000094.1 GCA_016937255.1 Bacteroidales bacterium | reverse complement strand
TTTTCATTCCTTAATTACATCGAATGATAACGCCAAGGCGTTATTCACGAATACTACAAGCATTTGTTTGTTACAGCATTCGTGGCAGAAAATGACGCGCCAGCGTCATGAAGTGCATATCAAACCAAACAACCAATAGTATGAATGAAATGATATACAATGGTATGTTTGAATGATGCCGTCAAAGGCGATAGACTGTAATTATCAATGGGAGTACGAAGCAATGCAATAATTCGTGCATTCGTGGTAAAAAACAACTAATGCACTGTTTATAAGCTTGCTAGCTTTGTGGTATAAAAGCGGATAAGCATAAATCAAATCTAATCCCATTTATTACTAGTGGAAATGGAGTATTTGCCTCCGCCGCTAAAAAACAAAGCCAGCGCTCCAAAAAGATAGAGCCCTAGAAGTTCAATTTCCCAACCGCCAAAATCATTCAAAGAAAATATATCAGCTGAGTGCACCAAGAAAACAGCCATCATTGTATTGAAAGCAAAAACTGAAGCAGCTATTCTGGTTCTGAAGCCAATAATAATCAGTAGTGGAGCAATAATTTCACCGAGGTAAACTCCAAAAGCTAAGAATTCAGGGAGATTGTGCTTTGTAAGCATCATTTTAATGAATTCCAACTTGCCGATTTTAGAAATTCCATGAAGTAGCATAAGCACGCCAATACTTATTCGTATGATGAGGAGTCCTGAATCAATATTACGTTTCATTCTGTTTTTTTAAGTAAATATAATGACTGTTTCAGACTAAATTTAACGAACATGATACATTGCAGTATTTTTTTTGAAGGAAAAATACAAGTGCTGTCACCACTGTTTTACATAATTTCGTACTTTTGACAGAGAATAATATTTGGTCGGTTTAAATGAGATATACAATTACATTTTTTTTAGTGATGTTTTCGCTGCTTCAGGTCCATGCTCAAAAGGAATGGAGCCTTGAAGAGTGCATCAATTATGCAAGGGAAAACAATCTAAATATTCGTTTGCAGAATCTGAATGTGGAAATGGCAGAGTTGTCGTTAACCCAAAGTAAAGCAGCGTTACTGCCTGGAGTTAATGCAAGTGCGACACATAATTATAATTATGGGCAAACGGTTGACCCGTTTACCAACCAGTTTGTTAATGATCGTGTTCAATCCAATAATTTCTATATTTCTGGTAATGTAACTGTTTTTAATGGATTTATTCTTTTGAATTCATGGAAGCAGAAAGCTATTGAACTTCGTGCATCTAAGTATGATGCAGAACAAATGGAAGACGATATATCTTTGAGTATCGCTTCAGCCTATTTACAGATTTTATTTAATATGGAAATGGTTGAAAATGCGAAAAATCAACTTAAAGTAACGCAACAACAGGTAGATCGCACTACATTATTATACAATGCCGGTTCTATATCAAAAGGCGATTTATTGGGAATGGAAGCTCAACTTGCTTCAGAAGAAGCTTCTTTGATTAATGCACAAAGTCAACTTGAAATATCATATTTAACTTTGGCTCAAATGCTTGATCTCGAAGATGTTAATTCGTTTCGTGTTGCAGTTCCGGAAATTGCTTTAAGCGATTCCAATATTATGTCTCTCGAGAATCCTGATAATATTTACAATTTTGCTGTAAATAATCAACCGCAAGTAAAAGCGTCAGAGCTCAGGGTGGAGAGCGCTGAGAAAAATTTACAAATTGCCCGTGGTGGAAGATATCCGCGTCTTACTTTGAGTGGATCATGGGGCACAGGTTATTCGAGTGGCAGACAGTCTGTTACCGGTTTTTCTTATGACGGAATTGATACTATCGGATATACCAGCGAGTCGATAAATGAATATGTAATGACGCCTGCCTACTCTTATGAATATGAAATATCTCCATTTGCTGACCAGATTAAGGATAATGTGAATAAAACTGTGGGTTTGAATCTTTCTATTCCATTGTTTAATGGTTTAGCGACACATACGAATGTGCAAATGGCCAGAATTTCTCTGGAATCTGCGCAAATAAATTATCAGCAATCGAAGTTGAATTTGCAAAAAACAATTCAGCAGGCGCATGCAGATGCTATGGCGGCATTTAAAAATTACCTGGCAGCAGCAAAACAGGTTTCTGCTCTTCGCGAATCTTTCAAATATATGGAGGAGCGATACACCGTTGGTCTTGCAAATCCTGTCGAGTACAGTGATGCAAAGAATAAGCTTATTGAAGCAGAATCGCAGTTGCTGCAGTCGAAATACGAGTATGTTTTTCGTGCTCGCATCCTTGATTTCTATTTAGGAAAAGAAATAAAATTGTAATGCCTTCAAAAAATTGCACCTATGGCAAAAATGAGTAAAAAGAGAAGAAGATATATTATTTTTGGCCTTGTTGGTCTGGTTCTTTTATTGATTGTACTTCGTCGTACGGGCGTAATTGGCGGTGCTGAGGAAGTCAAGGTCGCTGTGGAGGAAGTTGCACGACAGGAAGTGATAGAAACTGTTTCTGCTAGTGGAAAGATTCAGCCGGTTCGCGAAGTGAAACTCAGTCCCGATGTTTCAGGAGAAATTGTCGAGCTCTTGGTAAAAGAAGGAGATCATGTTAAAAAAGGCGATGTTCTTGCCAGAATTACAACAGATATTTATCAGGCAAATTACGATCAGGTTGCTGCTTCAGTAAATTCTCAAAGAGCAAATCTTGCCAATTCAGAGGCTCGTTTATCACAAAGCGAAGCACAATATATTAATGCTGAGGCTACCTATAATCGAAATAAGCAATTATATGAGCAGGGTGCTATTTCTCAGGCTGAATACGAATCAGCTAAAGCAAACTATGAAGTGTCTAAAGCAGATGTTGACGCAGCAAAACAAACGGTAAATGCTTCTCGATATAATGTATATAGTGGCATGGCCAGTATGAATGAAGCCAATAAAAATCTGAATCGAACTACGATTATTGCTCCCGTTGATGGAACCATTTCTCAGCTTAATGTAGAAGTAGGGGAGCGTGTTGCAGGTGCTTCACAGTTTTCAGCCGGTACAGAAATATTACGTATTGCAGATTTGCAAGAAATGGAAGTAATGGTTAGTGTAAATGAGAATGAAATTGTGAAACTGGAAATTGGCGATACGGCCAATGTTGAAGTAGATGCATATCCTGATAAAAAATTCAAAGGAGTGGTAACCGAAATTGCCAATTCTGCAAATGTTTCCGGTACTTCGGTTGATCAGGTTAGTAATTTCGATGTTACTATTCGTATTCTTATGTCATCCTATATTGATATGATACCTGAAGACGATAAAGAATATAGCCCGTTTCGCCCCGGTATGTCTGCAACTGTTGATATAATTACTGAAAAAGCAAAGAATGTTATTGCTGTTCCTGTTCAATCGGTAACTACACGTGAGGTAGAAGATGATTCCCTGAATGAGAATAAGGATGGTGAAATTCTGGAATATGTTTTTATTGTTGAAGATGGTGTAGTTACTCTTCGTGAGGTAAAAACAGGAATACAAGACAATGAGTATATTCAGATTCTCGAAGGTCTTGAAGAAACGGAAAAAGTAGTTGTCGCTCCATATAGCGCTATTGCTAAAAAGTTGCAAGGAGGCGAACAGGTAAAAGTTGTTCCAAGAAAAGAACTTTTTGAGCTAAAATAATAGTGAAATACTGTTTGCATATAGAAACAGCTACCGAAGATTGCTCGGTGGCTTTAAGTGTTGATGGATCGCTGCTTCGGGAATTGATTTCTGAAGAAAAATTATCGCACGCAGCTTCGCTTATTCCATTAATAGATCAATTGTTTGAACAGGAAAATCTTCGTGTTGACGATTTATCGGCAGTGGCTGTAAGTATGGGCCCTGGCTCTTATACGGGTTTGCGAATAGGCTTGAGCGCAGCTAAAGGAATAGCCTACGCCGCCAATATCCCTTTAATAGGTGTTTCAACTTTGAAATCTGCAGCGGCTGGTGCAAAAAAAGCATTTGATATAGTTGCAAACGATATTATTATGCCGGTTATCGATGCACGAAGAATGGAAGTATATGCCATGCTGTTTGATTTTGAAATGAATGTCATTAAAGAAGCCGAAGCTTGGATTATGGAAGAAAATTCACTCGATTCAATAGAAGCGGATCGCATTATCTTTTCGGGAAACGGAGCAGAAAAACTTAAGACTCTTTTTGGGAATGACACCCGCTGCGTATTTATTGATGATCGGGTGCATTTGGCATCAAATGGTATTCAAGAGAGCTTTGAAAAATTTGGCAAAGAAGATTTTGAAAATACTGCGTATTGCGAACCTTTCTATTTGAAAGAATTCATTCCCGGAAAACCAAAAGTTAAAGGATTGCGATAATATCTTTTAGAGATTATTGGCCAGATATAAAATCAAGACCACAATCAAGACTACAAAAAGCAAGGTGATAAGGATATTGAGAATATCCGGAATTATCACTGCCAGCAATGCCAGAATAAGAACGGCAATTAATGCCCATATCAGTATAGTGGCGGGATCAAGATAAGTTTTATTATCAGGACTAAAAGCAGCCAATGATTTATGAGTTGGTGAGAAAACATTCAGCAGTTTAACAGCCTTTTGAATACTGTTGCGATGCGATGCCTTAGGTTTGATCTCGGCGGTTTCTTCAGAAATTGATGAAGAATGATCTTCGGTCGCAATAACTTCAATTTCCTCCTGAATATCAGTGCTATTTAGCGTGCTTGCAATATCTTCTCGGTCTGCTTTGGTAAGATCTGCATGCTCTATGATAGCATCAGGACTATCAACCGCTATTTTGTTAAGATGCTTGTGTTTGGCATTGTCGCTGAGGTTAACAATACGGCAAGATCCCATAAGGATAAGTGCAGAGACGAAAATAAGAAGTAAACGCAGTTTCATAGTACTCAATATTGCATTGTTGGACAAATATACATATTATTAAACGTGGCAGGATAAATATTTGTTGCTTTTGGATGAAAATCGCTATTTCAATTATTAAATAGTGAAAAACATAAGTAAAGTGTATTTATTTGGAGATTAATATGTTTTATGTGTTGATATTCAAATGATTAATTCTTCATTAATTTGTAAAAAATTCTTAATTTGCACGAAAAAACTGGGTATTATGAAAAAAACGGGAATTCTATTTATTTCGCTTCTCATGATTGGAACAACATTGATTTTGTTTAATTCATGTGGAAGTTCAAACAAAAATGATGACATGAAAGCTGAATTAAAAGATTTTATCAAGTCTTATGAAGACACCATGCGTCCTCTGATGAAGGAATACAGCGAGGCTGTTTGGAATGCTGAGGTAAGTGGTAAAGAGGAAGATTATGAAAAAGTAAGCGAGTATGGTTTTAAGTACAGTAAAGTTTTTACCAATAAAGAAAGTTTTGAATTACTGAAAAAAATTAAAGAGGCAGGTATTATAGACGATTCATTGATGAGTCGCCAATTGGATGTTCTCTACAATGCATATCTGGGAAATCAGGTAGATGAGAAATTGTTGGAAGAAATTATTGGAATGGAAACAGCAGTTTCGCAAAAATACAATACTTATCGTGTTGTAGTTGATGGCGATACGCTGACCGATAATGAAGTGGAGCAAGTTTTAGTAAGCAGCACAGACAACGAAAAACTTGAAAAAACATGGACAGCACACAAAAACATTGGCCCTACTGTAGCTGACGATATCATCGCCTTGGTTAAAAAGCGTAATGAAGTTGCTAAAGAGCTGGGCTTCAATAATTACCATGAGATGAGTTTACAGCTGAGTGAGCAGGATCCTAAAGAAATTGATGAGCTTTTTGATGAGCTTGACGATCTGACTCGCGATGCTTTTGCTGTTTTGAAAGATGATATTGATGAGCATCTGTCTAAGCGTTACGGAATTGCAAAAGAAGAGTTGATGCCTTGGCATTATCAGAATCGCTTTTTCCAGGAAGCTCCAAAAATTTATACCCTCGACCTCGATAAATATTATGAAGGTAAAGATTTGGTTCAGCTCACTACCGATTATTATGCAAGTCTTGGAATGGATATTTCTGACATGGTAGCCAATTCAGATCTTTTTGAAAAGCCAGGAAAAAACCAGCACGCTTTCTGTATCGATATCGACAATGAAGGTGATGTAAGAATTCTTTGCAATATCAGCGATAATTATAAATGGATGAATACGATGTTGCACGAATATGGTCATGGTGTGTATGATAAGTATATTAGCCGAGACCTTCCATTTGCACTTCGCGATCCAGCTCATACGTTTACAACTGAAGCTATTGCAATGATGTTTGGTCGTATGGCCTCTAATGCACAGTGGATGCAAGATATGCTTGGAATTAGTGATGAGGAAAAAGCCAAAATTCAGGAAGATGCATTCAAATATACCCGCTTAGAGCAGTTGGTGTTTAGTCGTTGGTCACAAGTAATGTATCGTTTTGAAAAAGCATTATACGAAGATCCAGATCAGGATCTGAATTCACTTTGGTGGAATTTGGTTGAAAAATATCAGCTTATGAAGAAGCCTGAAGGAAGAAATGCACCAGATTGGGCATCGAAAATTCATATTGCTACTTCACCTTGTTATTATCACAATTATCATTTAGGTGAATTATTAGCCAGTCAGTTGAATCATTATATTGTGACTGAAATTATGAAGTCTGATCAGATTAATAATTCAAGCTACTATGGTAATAAAGAAGTTGGGCAGTATTTAATTGATAAAGTATTCTCGGTTGGAAACCGTTATTCATGGAATATCATGATTGAAAAGGCAACCGGCGAAAAGCTGACTGCAAAATATTATGCAGAGCAATTTGTTGAAGGTTTATAAGATTGGTTTTTTGACTTGATAAAGGCTTTCCTGAAAAGGGAAGCCTTTTTTTGTAGAGAATTTGAAATAGCTTATTATAATTTGAAATTCATTAACTATTGTGTGCTACAATGAAATTTGAGCGTATCATGGTAATAATCAGATATTAAGTTCAATGTTGTTTGATTGGCGTATAAATTTCTTGTAAATTTGTAAAAAAAATTATGATAGATACAAGCCATTTTCACCCTATGATTGTGCATTTTCCTGTTGCATTACTGGCAGTAGGTTTTCTTACAGATTTTATCAGTCTTTTCTTCTCCAAAAAAGAGCCATGTCTTTCAAAACTAGGTTTTTATTTAATGATTTTGGGAACATTAGGCGCAGTTGCCGGGTATCTTACCGGTGAGTACTTTACACAGGAAATGGCTGGTGCTGCCGGAGAGCTAAAAGAAAATCACGAATTATTTGCAAAAATAACTATGTATGTGATGATTGCAGCTTCGGCACTACGTATTTTTGCTGTAATTTCAAAAAAAGACAAAGGCATCCTGAAATGGGTTGTTTTTGTAATGTATGCTATTGGAACAGCTTCGGTTGCTTATACCGGCTTCCTCGGCGGTTCGTTGGTGTACAACTTTATGATAAGCTAATTTCATGTAGTATACTATTATTCATTATTAAAAGCTGATTCGTATAAATGCGAGTCAGCTTTTTTTTATTGGAGGTGTTCAAATAAATTCTTGCTAATTTCTGGATAAATAGCCCGGACATCTCATCGTCCAATACACGTAGTCGAAGTAGAGGTTCTAAGTTCGTGCGGCTGTAAAACCTTGAAGGTTTGAGC
>JAFGWG010000009.1 GCA_016937255.1 Bacteroidales bacterium | reverse complement strand
TTATTTCGATAAGCTTACAACCGATCTGTTGCACAGTGTTCAAATACCTGCATATGCTGGTGGAGGAACTGCTAATCGTAATATTGGAGAAATGTCCAATAAAGGTATAGAAGCTGTTATCCAAGCTACTCCATTACAAACGAATGATTTTAGCTGGGATTTGAGCTTCAATATCTCATCATATAAGAATAAACTTCTAAGCCTTGGCTTGGATAGTATTATTGGTGGAAGTTCCGCTGCAGGTAGCTTGACTGATGGTTCACCATTTATTATACAGGTAGGAGAACCGCTAGGTGCATTTTATGGCTATGAATGGCAAGGTATTTATACTTCAAATGAAGCAGATTTGGCTGCAATATATAAATTCATGCCAGGTGATAATAAGTATCTGGATTTTAATGGTGATAGTATAATTAATGGCGACGATAAACACATTATTGGCTATGCTGCTCCCAAATTTATATGGGCACTTAACAATGATCTTACTTACAAAAACTTTGAATTGAACATTTTTATTCAAGGTGTACATGGAAGGAAAGTCTTGAACAGTACTTATGCAAGTGCTTCAACGTTATTGCCTGATGCAACATCCATTACTCATGTTGATGGGAAAGATTTCTGGACTATTAATAATGAAAATGCAACTTTTGCAAATCCATTCAGCAGTACAACCAAAAAATTTCTCAATTCAACCCAATTCCTTGAGAATGCAAGTTATATAAAAGTGAGAAATATTGCACTAGCTTACAATATCGATAAGCAGGTTCTCAAATACTTTGGATTGAAACTGACTTTAAGTGCACAGAATGCTCTAACCTTGACGAAGTACAAGGGATATGATCCTGAAGTATCCACTACAGGTGGTGACATGGATGGGGCAATGGATATTGGTGCCTATCCAATTGCAAGAACCATTAGTTTCGGTCTAACTGCTACATTCTAATCAAACTAAAAAATGAAAATTATGAAAAGATATTGGTACAGTCTATTAATTGTTTTTGCTTTTATTAGCTGCAACGAAAACAAATTTCTTGAAGAGCAAACCTTTGGATTAATCAGCCCTGCAGACTATTTTAAGACAGTTGAAGATCTTGAAAAAACAGTAACTGCTTTGTATCCATACACGAATCAACTCTTCCGAGAAACCTCAACAATAAGTGGAGTAATGGGAGGAGATGATGTAACTTCTTGGCCTACAAAAAACCTTTGGCTTGAAGCAGATGTTTTTGCAACATCTGATGAAAACAGCCATTATGCAAATATTTGGGGTATCTGCTATCGAATGATAAAGCAAGGAAATACCATTATTGAACTGATTGATAATTTTACTGAGCCAGCTGATGATCCTGAGCGATTACAAGGACAAAAAGAACTTGCATTAGGTCAAGCATATTTCATTAGGGCACTTGCATATTATAATCTTGTGAGATTGTGGGGGCAAGTTCCTTTAATTACAGCCATTGATGTAAATTTTGATGTAGAACCTGCTTCTTCTGAGGAAATATTCAATTTTATTGTAGAAGACTTAAAGAATGCTGAAGTGCTTCTCCCTGTGGATTTTAAAAGAGCAAAATATGCTACAGATACAGAAAAAGATACTTATTATGCTCGCCCAACAAGTGGCTCTGCTAAGTCTTTGTTGGCTTCTGTATATCTGACAATGGCGGGTTATCCAGTTAATGATGCATCATATTATGCACTGGCAGCCGAAAAGGCAAAAGAAGTTATTGATAACGAGGCAAAATATGGTTATGAACTGCTTCCAATTGATCAACTTTGGAAATATACCAATAATCTTAACAACGAAACTGTTTTTGGCTGCTATTATAATCTCCAAATTGGCGATTCTCATAATTATATGATGATGGCTCCTTTAGCTCATCGACCTGGTGATTTTGGCGGCTGGGACGATTTGTTTGCAGAACTTACTTTTTATAAAGAATTTCCGGAAGGCCCAAGAAAAGATGAAACCTTCTTCACTCAAGGAAGATTGCATCCTGAAGATTCCCTGTTGACTTGGGAAAATTTTCAGCTGAAACACCCATATTATAAAAAATGGCTTGATGTTCCCGGGTACGATGAGAATAACCTTAGTGCAAACATAGGTTGGAAATCAGATAGATCATCAATGGTTATAAGGTATGCTGAAGTGTTATTAATTTTTGCTGAAGCTCAAGCAATGTCAGGAGGTCCAAATGCCGAAGCATATGAGGCAATTAACAGGGTTCGTCGAAGGGCTGGGTTGGATGATCTTCAGAGCGGATTATCTGCAGATGAATTTGCTCATGCTGTGATTGATGAGAGAAAGTGGGAATTCGCTGGTGCTGAGCCTAATGCAAGGTGGTTTGATATGTTACGAACCCAGACAATTGAATCAGCAACTGCAAAAAGAGATCCCAATGAATATAAATTAGCTCAAAATCCCACTGAGGCAAATTATTATTTGCCCATTCCATTAGGTGATGCATTATTGAATACTAATTTGATTAATAAGTAGCAAAACAATTGTTTAGATTAATAAAGACGGGTTCCCGGTCTGGTTGCCCGTCTTCCCTTTCTGAAAAAAGGGTAAAATTATCTTGGGCTTATTTTTAGGTGACGCTTTGTGATCTCTTCAAAACAATTAAATGAATAAATAAATATGGTAGGCACTAAAATTTATTTTGATATTCTTTAAGGTATGCAAAAAAAGTTCACTAAGCTTCTCATCAGGTATGTAGTATCATTGTTCATTGTAACGATTTTGCTTATACTTTCTGCTTGCATTTATAAAGGCTTTTTAGGAAAGTCACCAAATCCGGATTCCGATACCTGGACTAGGTATAAGCTTTCTGTTATGGATTCAGAGGCTGTAAATGCGGCTTTGCATAGAATCAAAGAATTATGTGAAAGTGCAGGAACTAGTTCTATGATGGTTGTTTATGACAATAACACTCTCTTTGAATACGGTAACACATCGCAGAATACTCCCATTCATTCAATTAGAAAAAGTTTATTGAGTGCATTAATAGGTGTTTATGCAAATGATGAAATTGATATAACAAAAACAATTGGAGAGCTTAAGATAACAGACTTAAAAGAACTAACTGATACAGAGAAAACAGCTACCGTGAAACAATTGCTCCAGGCGCAATCCGGAGTATATCTTCCTGCTGCACTTGAACCGCGGCAAATGCAATCTGACCGTCCCAAACGCGGATCACAAAAACCAGGGGAATATTGGTTTTACAACAACTGGGACTTCAATGTTCTTGGAAGCATTTTTATTCAACAAACGGGTAAGGATATTTTCAACGCGTTTAAAGAAGAAATTGCTAATCCAATTGGAATGGAAGATTTTGACTTAAAATATTGTAAGTACGTTTTTGAAAAAGAGAAATCGATTCATCCCGGATATGTTTTTAAAATGTCAGCGCGCGATTTAGCTCGATTTGGACAATTATATCTGAATAAAGGGCAGTGGAACGGCAAACAAATAATTCCTTCCCAGTGGATTGAAGAAAGTAGCAAAGCTTATTACAGAAATGAGAACTTTGGTTATGGTTATATGTGGTGGGTGCATGGAGGTGAATACGAAAAGTATGGTGGATATAATGCTTCTGGCATGTATGGAAACCGTTTAGATATTATCCCTTCTCTAAAGCTCGTAGTCGTTCATCGGGTGAATTCCACTGTTCCGTTTTGGCCATTTATGAAGTCCGTTGACTGGTTTGAATACGAAAAAATTCTAAAAGAAGTTATTTCGGTGGTTAACACTATTCAAAACTAAAAACATATTAAATGGAAAGGTTTTATTCAGATTTCAATTATGATGGGAAAAGGTTTCGTATTGTTAAAAATACCCGTAATGGTGAAACTTCCACTGAAACAATTTTTCATTACAAGCAAATAGAGAAGTTAATAATTGTCACTTATGATGGGGGAGATATAGTATACGGACAGATGTTAGGAATTGTGGGTGACGATGGAACCCTAAGTATGAAATACCATCATTTAAATTGCAGTGGAGTTATTATGACAGGAGTATGTGTATCAAAACCAGAGTTCATGAAAGATGGCAGGATTAGAATACATGAAACCTGGGAGTGGACTTCCGATGAAAAATCAAAAGGAAAATCAATTATAGAGGAAATTGAATAGCACTCGGATTTTATTTAGATCAAAGATTATTATAAGCAAATTTACCAATATATATGTAACACTGGTATTTATTACGCTGTTTTGTAAAAAAAAATGAATAAATAAATATGGTAGGCACTAAAAATTATTTTGATATTCGGATCGGCAGTGTAAAACTAATTTTGGTTTTACTCGGAATTGGTTTCATGAAATATACCTATGGTTTCCAAATTGATTCTGATAGTACAGAGTTCTATGGCTCTAAACCTCCTGAAGGGATTGAATGGAAGGTTGTATTTGAAGATGATTTTACGGGAGATTCATTGGACCGGGGGAAATGGGATCCTTTTTATTCATGGGGAGGTCGCTCAAAATCAAGAGTACATAACTATGATGCCTATCACGTGGATGAACATGCCTATATAGAAGATGGTTTGCTTAAGCTGAAAGTCACTAAAAATGTTGACGATGAATTTGAACACAATCAAACCTACACAAGTGGAGTAGTTACATCTGGCTACCATTTTAAAGCGAAGTATGGCTACATTGAGGGGCGATTCAAGATACCGCATGGGTATACCGATCAGTATAATGGCTTATGGCCTGCATTTTGGACCACCAGTGGTACGAATTGGCCTGAAAACGGGGAAATTGATATTATTGAGTTTTTTGGATGGAACAAAAAATGGGCTTTTTCAGTTTGGGCAAAGGGGGGGCAGATAAGCCAAATTTTAAGATATCGTAATGATTTTACTTCAGATTTTCATGTTTTTGGAGCACGATGGGAACCAACTGTGATCTCTGCTTATCTCGACGGTGAATTTATTGGCGCAATTAGAACGCCAAATTTTGATGTGACTCATGAAATCATTATCAATTTTGGAATACATGGACCTAAAGATCAGATGGATTGGCTGGGTGATGCGTCTCCTAACAATTTTCCGAAGTATTTCGAATGTGACTGGGTACGATGGTGGCAAAGTTCAGCAGATTCTGTTGATATTAATGTTTCAGTACCTAAAGTAAACTATAAAAAGCAAGGAGAGCTTTTATTTCCCAATCCTCTAAAATGCGGAGAGAATTTGAGATTAAAAGGATCAGATGAAGAATTACGCAAAATTGACCAAATTAACTTTTATGGCATCGATGGTCAATTAGTATTTTCAATAAAGCATAATAACGATTACTGGTCTGATCCATTCGAGTTGAAACTAAAACCTGGTATTTACAACGTGGTAATAGTTGAGAGTAGAAGAAGTTATAGTCAAAAGTTTATTGTTAGATAAATTGTTTTAATTAATTGCTAATCAGGTTTATTGGATTATTATTTTCCAAAAAATGACATGAGCGACAGCAAAAACATTGATCTGAAAAGTGAAATTTTTGCCAACTGTATTGGTTGTGTCTATGGTTTTAGAGATAAGGATTGTCCATTTTCTGAAATAACACTTAAGAAAACGAATAAAGAGATATTTGACTACATTGATAAATTGTGTTTTCATGGGTTGATAGAATTACAAAAATTACACTTGGAATGTAAAATGAGAAGGAAAAATCTTATGGATAGATAAATTGATTATATGAATAAAATTAAACAAATATTGTGGTATAAGTTTTTCGAACTGATTATTCTAATTACAGTTTGTACCGTAACAGTTGTAGGATGCAAAAATTCTGCAAATAGCAACAATGAAAACTATCATTGGCGTAATCTTGAAATTGGTGGTGGTGGCTATGTTACTGGTCTGTATATTCATCCCCTTGACTCGAATCTCATTTATATTCGTACTGATGTTGGTGGAGCCTTTCGTTACGATATCCAGAAAGAAGAAATGGTTCAGTTGATGAACTGGGCAGGGGTTGAAGAGGCCAACCTTTATGGTGTATACGGTATGGCACTTGATCCTGTCGATACAGCTCATCTTTTTCTTTCTGCTGGCAGATATCCCTTTGCAAGTCCTTGTGACGTGTTTGAATCATTCGATAAAGGCAGAACTTTTCAAGCTTTGAATCTTAACTTGCCAATGGGGGCCAATAAACATCCCGAAAAAATGGGGAATAAATTGCATTTACATCCAAATGGAAATGAGTTATGGTGTGCCACCTATGGAAAAGGTTTATGGATTTATTACTTAGATAGAAAACAATGGGAAGAAAAATTCTTTCCTTCTCAAAACAATATTCAATCAATTTTATTTGATCGTTCACATGGTGGATTGGTATACATTTCAACGGTGAATGACGGAATATTCGTAAGCGATACAACTAGCGAAAACTTTAGAAAGCTAACAGGCTACATAATTGATAATACAGATATTGCGTTGAATAATAATGATAATATTCTTTTTGCGACTAGTCGAAAAAATGGATTATGGGCAATTAATCTGAATGATGAAAAATCGGGTTGGAAGAATATAAATCCGAATCCATCACTGAATGAATACCGAACAGTTTCTTGGAGCGATGGTATGCTTTTTACTGCCCCTTCTAAACCAATGGGGGCATTAAAATGGGGGTTTTATTTATCTACAAACAATGGTGATACATGGCGTGCTTTAGATACAAAAATTGATCAGCATATTTCTTGGCACCAGGAGCTTTTTCCAGGTTCAGCAATATCAGATATCGTGGTTGATCCTTCAAATCCTCAACGGGTTTTTATTACCGATTGGTTTTCAGTATTTGAAACAAAGAATATAATGTCAGATTCAGTCGTTTGGTCAAATAGAATTGCAAAAGGGCATGAAGAGGTTGTATGTCTAAATATGAAAGCATTGCCTCAAAATGATCAAGATATTGCTCTTTATTCTGCACATGCCGATATTGGCGGTTTTGCGCACGTAAAAGCTGATACAACACCAAATTTTATATTTAAATCATCGTTTGGACAGCAAATTAACAACCTGACCGGTTTGGCCTTTTGTGAAAGTTCTCCGAATGTGGTTTATGCTCTTGGTAGTCAGAAGCATGGAGGAGAAGAGTCATGTCTTGCCAAATCAGTCGATTTCGGCAAGAACTGGAAGATATTAGATGCTTATCAAAAAAATTGGGGGTGGGGAAGAATTGCCGTTTCAGCAAAGAATCCTAACCGGATAGTTCTATGCACACAAAATAATGGTGTCTGTTATTCTTCAGATGGTGGTGTTACATTTAATAAATCACAATATGCTCCGGATAGTCTGATTAGTGGACCAGTCTTTCGTTACAATTACATACTGGTTGCCGATAAAGTGGATGGAGAATGGTTTTATATTTACAGTCGTAACGATAGTTCATTTTATCGTTCAAATAGTTTTGGTGCAAATTGGGAAAAAGTCACACACATGCCCGTGCCAGATCGGAAATTTTTTGAAAACCAGTTGGATACAGATTACTGGCGACTAGAAACAGTTCCAGGGCATACTGGGCACCTGTTTTTATGCTTGGCCAATCAGGGACTTTATTATTCTGTCGATCGAGGAACTACCTGGAAAAGAAACGACTTGCTGGATGCGGTACCTTTAATGGGACTGGGCGCTCCACTAAAAGGGACAACTTATCCATCAATATATGTGTTGGCTAGAAAAACCGAAGATAAAGAGTTTTGGTATTACCGTTCAACAGACAATGGCGATAGCTTCGAGAGAATGAACAATTCACAGATTCGAATTGGAAATAACCCACAATTTATCGAAGGGGATCGACAAGTTTTTGGCAAGGTTTATATCGGTACAAATGGAAGTGGAATTGTTGTAGGTGAACTTAAGTAATACAAAAATATGAAATTTATTTCAATACTATTTATCTTATTGTTTTGCTCAACTGGGCTTTTTGCAGTTCAAAAAGTGAAAAATGAAAAGGCGAAAATTGCAATCTTAACCGGTAAGGAAAATGACGAAGGTGGAAATAATGCCATTATTAAACGCTTGAGAAAAGCGGGGTATCAGGTTGAATTGCTAATCGACTCGTTAACTTCTGAAGAAGTTATTGTAAAGGAAGAATTTGATTTATTGATACTTCCTTCAACCATTGGATCATGGAGAGCAGCGAAATTCAGAAACATAGAACTGCCAATAATGGTGTGGGAATCATATGCATTCGATAAAGAGTTAGGTTTAGTGCCCGAAAATGAAGGATGTTATGGTGGAGTTCCTTTTGCAGAAAATAACGATGAGCTTATCAGTGAGATTGAGATTGTTGGAGATGAACACGGTTTGTCCGCAGGTTTTTCAGGGAAAGTAAAGGTCTTAAAGAGCCTGAAATGGAAACAAAGTGTGGAAAATCCAGAATCAAATTATGTATTTGGCATTCCTGGCGAAAATGCCTTTAAGATTGCCAAAATTAAAGGAACTAATCACTATACCATTTTTGGATATGATAAAGGGAAAGAAATGGCATTGAAAGGTGTTTATGCGCCAGAAAAAAGATTGGCATATTATTTTCATCATGCTGCACCGGTTTATTTAACTCGTAATGGCTGGAAACTTTTTGATGCTGCAATTGATTGGTTGTTAAATTATTAATCTAAGTACAAATATATGTTTAATAGAAGCCATTTTACTCTTTTGTTGCTCTTTATGCTGCAGTACTTTACATTGAATGCACAGTACCGCAATTTTCATACTGTTGATGTGCAGGTTGATTTTGATCAACATTTAGCACTGTGGGATGGATTTGGTGTAACTTATGTTCAAACTGCACATACATCAAACTATGAGAAATATCCACAGGAATACGGTGGGTTTAGCTTACTTAAAGAGATACAAAAGGAGGAAATTATTGAAATGATTTTTGGTGAAGATGGATTGAAACCAGGCATCGCTAAAATCTTTCTTGATCCATTGCATCAGGAAAATCCACAAGGTGAGTATAATCACGAGCTATCTACAAAGTATGTTCTCGATTTTTACAGGCGAGGATTAGAGCGGATGAAAGTGGATAAAAGAAGTTTGTCGATGATTACAACGCTTTATGGTCCACCTGCTTATATGACAAGGCAGAAAGAGATGCGCGGACGTGATTTTGATTTTCGCTTTACAAATGAATTAGTCGAATACTGTGTGGATTGGACCAGGTTTTTAAGGGAAGAACAGAAGATGCCACTTGATTATTTTTCTTTACATAATGAGGGAGATGATTGGCGTCGCTGGCCGAATGATGGATTGCATACCAATTTCGAACATGGGCACGATTATAACTTGTACTGGTCACCAAATATGGTGGCCAATATGATGGTGAATTTCAAAAAGGGATTTGAAAAAGCAGGTCTCGAAAATGTAGGCATTACCCCCGGAGAAACACAAAATTGGTTCAAATTCTACTTCTGGGGTTATGCCGATAGCATTGCCAACAATCCCGAAGCGCTTGCTGCAATGAGTTTAATAACTTCTCATGGTTTTAATGGGTTTACTTATGGAAGATGGTACAGTGGTACCAATAATCTGGGAAGTGATTTGCTGAGGAAAAAGAATCCGGGATTAAAAGCTTGGGTAACTTCCGATAGTTGGGGAAAGATGGATGTTGATTTTATCTCAAATATCTGGGTGCAAATTTATCAATGTGGAATTAATGGCTTTATTCCATGGGCCGTCATTCAACGTCCTACAAATTGGGTGAATAACGACCCTAATCCAGGAACAGCTTTTATCGTGGATGAAGATGGTTCGTATCGCGTTACCAAGGGTTATTATTACTATAAACAGGTATCAAGAGCAGGGCAAACCGGTATGCAGGTAGCCAAAACCTTTACCATGGATAGTGAATTGCTCCCTCTGGCTTTTAGTACTACTAACGATTCAGAAACAGATGCTTTCGTGCTTATAAATACTGGAATTACCGCCACGTACAGAGCCGATATGCTTCAGGTTGAAAATGGGAAAGAAAAAATGCAGTTCAGCCTGACTGACCCGACGAAAAACCGCAACTACGAAAAAATGAATGACCTGGTGATCGCTAAAACGGAAAATGGATTCAATATTGAATTCTCGATTGAAGCCGATAAACTTGATACTGGTCATTTCGATATTATTGCATTCGATGGAGAAAATTCAACTGAAGGAATAATTGGATGGAAGCAAAACGGAAAGTTATCCTTTCAACAAATTAATACTTCAGACTGCGCTTTTATTCCTGGTGTGGATGAAACGCCCACTATTGATACGGAAAAAGATGCACTATATGAAGCTGCAATAACGCAGAAGATTAATGAAGTTCGGTATTCCGGTACAAGAGAATCTTTTAAAGGCGAATGGACTGCCATAAAGTCGAGTGATAAAGTTTATTTTTTTGTGAATATCATCGATTCGACCAATTTTCAGGAGCGTAGGGTGCAGGTTCGAATGAAAGGAACGACCTGTAAAAAATTTGCCGCTTACCGGACATCTAAAGATGAAAATTACTTCTATCTGGGCGAATTCAAGTTGGATGATCAACATCGTTTTATTTACAACTGTCCTCCAGCATCTGTCACAACTTTTTTTGGAATCAAATAACAGGATCACATGAGAATTTTAATCATTATCTTACTAACCATTACAATGTTTTACGCGTGCAAAACGCGCAAGGAAGTAAAGCATACAATCTGGAAAATGAAGGATGGTATTGCATTGATAGAAGTAGAATCAGTGCAGGAGGGTTATTCCCAAACTGGAGTCTGGGAAAAATTTGATGATATACCGGGTTATACGGGTGAAACTTCTTTTAGAATGGCCTCTTCAGGCAATGAGTACATGGATCCCCTTCCGCATGATGCAGAAAAAACGGATACTCCATACAAGTTGACATACAGGATTTATGTGCCGGAAGCTGGTGAATATCAAGTGCGAATTTATAACTATCATTGGTTGAAAGATGGTGATAACGATGCATGGATTGGTATCAACGATGACCTTTATGAAAAAATATGGGATCACGATACGCTGGTTTGGTCATGGAACGAAGCCATTGCCTGGCAACTAGCTTATCAACCCCGTTGGTTCCATAAGGGGGTGAATACAATCAGCATTGTTGGTCGTTCAGAAAATTGGGTAATCGATCGGCTTGCCATTGTTAAAGAAGGGATTCCTGATGAAAAATGGCAAGGAACAATGCTCCCTGAATCTGAAAAATTGATATTGAATGAAAAACCTGATGTGCCGGCTGGCATCAAAATAAAAGACATTGGATACTCATTTGCCTTTATTGAATGGGAGGAAGCAGAGAATGCTGTTGCTTATCAAATTTTTGTGAATGATGTTTACCAACGGTCAACTTTTAAAACAGAAGCTTCGATAAGCAACCTGTTATTGAATAATGAAAATACTATAGGCATCGTTGCTGAAAACTCGTTTGGAGAGGTTTCTAAAATGCAGGAAATTAATGTTAAAACTACCAAAGAAAATGTGCTGGAAGTAAACTTAAGTAATTCAGACCTTAATTGGGAAGAAGTGGATGACTGCAGCTTCTCAGAGTCTTCTCAACTTAAAGTGCTAGCAATCGATACTGTATTGGTAATCAAACTTTATACTAAATTCAATAAAGGGTATATAAATGTATCGATCGATCCCGATAATTCAAAAGACGAAACCTTTTCAATGGCCGATAGGCTTTACTATTCAAAGATTGAAGCCCCTATGCTAAAAGAGCGTGTCGATAGGTATTCAAATGTAAAGCGTGTTGAATTTGTGGTTAATGAACAAGATAACGGATTAGTGGGTATTACAATGGCAATTCCATTTAAAACTATGGGGCATTTGCTAAAATCAGGTGATCTATTTGGACTAAGGGTGTGGATAAGTAAAGGCGAAAAAGGTGAGGATCCAATTGAGCTTATTCTGGGAGAAGATAATCAGCGTGAGGTTAACTTCCCTTATACCTTCAAAGAAATGCTTATTGTTGAATGATTTTTTCAACTAAATATTGAATTATTGAGCAAGAATGTTTAGAGTAGATTCTGCATGAATCAACATTCCTTGAAAGCTCATTTTATACTACATCCAAATTGTTTAAGATGAAAGAAATACAATTAATAGCAGCTTTTTTACTAAGTTTTTTGGGAGCATTTGCTCAACCTTATTATGTTTCGGAAAAAGGAGTGATCTCCATTGAAGCCGAGTACTTTACATCGTCCAATGGAGAATGGGAAGAAGTAGAAGGCAGAAATGCTGAACCAATGGAAAAACAAGGACAGGGAACGGTTATCCAAATGGGCATTGTTTCGGGCCGTTTTTTGAATTTGTCAGACAAGAATATTAGCATTGGATGGGGAATTCCCTATGAAAATGCAGAAGTAACTGCGTATGCCGACAATATGCAAACCAAGGCCGTTGTTTTTTCCTATTTGCCCAAAAAGATGGCAGGCGATTTTGAAATTCCTGCTTACAGGGCTTTTATTTGTTGGCCCTCGTTAGCTTACTCTGAAGAGGGCTGGTCAGTTTTTTATAATGCGCTCATCAAAGTCATTCGCTATAACGATATGAATAAGGTTTTGTTTGTTCATGGAGGCGAAACAGCAGGTGAAACTGACCAAAAGATTATTGATTGGTTAATTGGGCAGGGTATAGATGTAAAAACAGCTCCGGACGAGAGTTTGGGTAAGATCGAGATACCACAAATACCCGTTATTATTTCAGAATCAGTTTCATCGGGAAGAGTAGATACGCATTTTCTCAAACATCCTTTCCCTGCAATTGTAGGGGAACCATTTGTGCTCAACAAAATGGGTATGGTGAAATCAAAAGAACCCTGGCAACCTGTTGTCGGTGAATTTGGGAATGCTGTGATGGTTGCCAGTCCGAAGCCCTCCGATTCACTGGTTTATGTTATAAAAATGGAAGGTGGTATTCAGCAAATCAATGTTCTGGCTCAAAGTGCTGATAAAAGAACCAAAGAAACCATTGATATTGCTTTGTTTTCTCTTGAAACAAAGCAAAAACTGAAAGCGTTTAAGATTGAATTAAAGCCCACTCTTGACTGGATTTTAACACCCAAGTTTGAAGTTGAGGAAGGGGATTATTTGCTGGTAATCAAACCCGGAGAAGAAACTTTTGCGTCATACGAAATGGTTAAAAACAGGAGATATCCCTCGTTTAGGATCGATAAAATTATTTTAAACAATGCAACTGT
The DNA here is from genome assembly GCA_016937255.1 of Bacteroidales bacterium. Classification (GTDB taxonomy): domain Bacteria; phylum Bacteroidota; class Bacteroidia; order Bacteroidales; family DTU049; genus BM518. Next base: position 1,742 of record JAFGWG010000009.1, on the reverse strand, counting down.
TTCCATAACTGGGAATGGTCCATCAACAAGAATGAAAGTTCTGCCTGAAAAATTGGCTCAGTACATTCCTGCTGAACGTTTTTTACCCATGCAAATATGGAAGGCCACGAATGGTATTGTTGTCGTTGAAGCTGAGAATATCGATCATCATGCAAACTGGCAATTGAGAACCGAACCTAAAGGCTATACCGGACGTGGTTATTTGCAGTGGGAAGGTCCCTCCCGAGCACAAAGCATTGAAGGACTTGGAGGAAACGATGACGATAAAAATGTTCGGCAGGGACCACAGGAGCAAATGCTTATCATTAGAATTGATATTGAGGAGCCAGGAATCTACTGTGTAAATGCCAGAAACATTCACGAATTGGAAGATGGGGATAATGATGCCTGGGTGTCATTGCTTGGATTTAAACCCTGGAATGAGGATGCATTTGATGACCGTGTGCGCAGGATGGGAGACTCACACAAGGATGGTAAAGGTTTTACCTGGCTTGATTGGGGTGTTCGTGAATTTCCATTGAAAAAAGGCATTAATAGTATTTACATTGGAGGTCGTTCAGTGGGGTTTGCAATCGATCGGATTGCCGTTTACCCGGCAAATAATGAAGATGCTATGAAGCGTGCTTTGAAAATTGATGCACAAACATCTGAATTAAAGTAAGCATTCAATACAGATGGATAGAAAGGAAAGAATAAAACTGAATCGTCAATTTCATCGTAATGGTGGTTATTTGATTGTTGGAATCGTTTGTTTTTTTGCCATTACCGGTATTCTACTCAATCATCGTTCTTCATTAAAAATTGGTTATTCCACAACAGTATCAGAATATCAGCTTGACGCATTTGATACTGATACCATATTACGAAGGCATGTGAATGACATGCTGATGAAAATTGATACATCCGCTCAAATGAGGGCTTTTCAGCTAAATGAAGATCAATTACAAATTTTCATTAATTCAGGAAATGTAACAATTAAAGAAAAAAACGGTGAAGCTGAAAAAGTGGTTTGGTCGCATAATCAAACCTGGCAAACGATCAAAAACTTGCACATGGCATCATTTCATAGTTTATGGAAATGGGTATCAGACTTTTTTGCATTGTGTCTGATATTTGTTGCCATTACAGGGCTATATATGGCCAAAGGAAGAAACAGTTTTAGAAAATATGGTTGGCGGGTATTTGCTGTTGGATCTTTGATCCCAATTCTTTTAGTAATCATCATAATTCTAATGAAATGAAGATAAAACAAGTTGTATTGCTTTTGTTTTTTATATCGAGTTTAGTCAATATGGGTATTGGACAAGTTTCAACAATGCCCCGTTTAGCCTATAATAATGGCATTTATCAATTAATGGTAAATGATGAGCCTTTTTTGATTTTAGGTGGGGAGTTAATGAATTCCAGTGGTTTTGATTTGGAGTACATGCAAAATGCCTGGAGAAAAGTTGCCGAATTAAATGTCAATACTGTATTTATACCAATTTCTTGGCAGCAATTTGAACCGGAAGAAGGTAAATTTGATTCTTCCTATCTTGAAACACACATATTAAATGCACGAAAACAGAATCTTAAGTTGGTGATTCTTTGGTTTGGATCGTGGAAAAACGGAGTTTCTACCTATGCTCCGGAATGGGTGCTTTCCAATACTGAGCGATTCCCCAGAGTGCTCGACCAGAATGGTAAAGCAAAAAATGTATTGTCGATTTTCAGTGAAGAAACAAAGCGAGCCGATGCAAAAG
>JAFGWG010000093.1 GCA_016937255.1 Bacteroidales bacterium | reverse complement strand
GTGCTGCTTCCCAATTCGTTTACGTATAGTTTTACTGTGCTAAGCAATGGGCCTAGTCCGTCGTGCATTTCTTTGGCAAAGCGTTCGCGTTCGCGTTCTTCCACCCGAATTACGGTGCTCAAAATTTCACGTTCCGATTCTTTACGCGTACCAATATTTCGGGCAATACTTAAAATGAGTTTTTCAGTTTTATAATCAATCACACGGCTGGTAATTTCTACCGGAATTTCAAGCCCATCCTTGTTGACATGAACAGATTCAAAAGTATATATGCCCAGCTCGTAAATTTTCTGACGATTGGCGGAAACCAAAGGTCGGTACACATCATTTTTGATATCCTGCATTTTCTTTTTCAGCAGCTCTTCGCGGGAATAGCCAAGAACCGTGCATGCCGCTTGATTTACTTCAATAATATCTTCGTGCACATTGGTTACAAAAATGGCATCGCCGGTGCTGTCGAAAAGCTTAGAAAAGCGGTCTTCACTTTCCTGTAGCGCTTTTTCGGTGCTTTTGAGTGCTGATCTCGACTTTTTGAGTTCTACCACATAGCGGTAAAATCGTTCGAAAGTGAAGAAATACAGCATGATGAGGAGTATTGCCAGTGCAATTATAATTATGATAACGGCTGAGATTACCATTTTTCGAATCAGTGGGCGGGTTTCAGCAGCATCGTCTTGCACAATACAGATATAGAATTCAAATGCATCAAAATATTCTGCTGCAGCGGTTTGGGTACTTCCATCAAACTCAAAGCTAACGGGTTCCTTGGCTTCTTTAATGTGCTGAAAAATGCCTGCATAGTTTGTATCGCCAATGATGAGGCTGCCGTTTTTATCAAAAACAAGGGCTTGACTGCTTTGTCCTATATGAACTTTTTCAAGAATCCCGGCAAGGGCATTAAGATCTTTTTCGCTGTCACCTACATAGAGCATCCCAACAACAGAATCTTTCTCAAAAATAGGTTCATAAGCGGTTATATACCAGTCGTCAACCACAAAAGCACGACCAAAATAGGTTTCACCTGACGAAACGGTTTGGCACACTTCACTTGAATTTGGAATTAAAGTATTAAGCGCTCGGATTCCATCTTTATTAGGGACATTAGTGGCAATGCGAACGTATCCGCTATCGCTGCGCTGAAAAATGGTCATGGTTCCGCCAAACATAGCGATGGCAGAATCGATTAGGGCATTGTTTTCGTTGATGAGGTCTGCTCCTCTGAACCATTTATTCAATGTGGTTTCGTGGGTAGATTTACTAACTTGATTCCAGACGTCTTGGGTATATGTTTCATTGGAGAAGCGGATGCTTTCAGTATAGAAATAATGATTGGCAAAATATAGGTTTGATTTTATTTTTTCCGTTTTAACCCTATGCTCGCGTTCAAACATTTTGCTTAAGGTTTGCACCTGATGTTGCAGATTCTCCTTGTTTTGTTCTTTTATAGAAGAAATGGAGTTGCGGATAAGTAGAAACGACACAAACCCCAGTGAAACCGTTATGAGGGCGGCCACCGGAAGAAAAAGTAAGAATTTAAGCCGAAAAACGTTTCTGATTTTCATCGTATATCGCTTCAAACGACTGCAAGATACGAATTTTAGCATTTTGGATTGTGTTTTTGGTTTGTTCTTAAATTGGCCACGGATTGCCACCCCCGTCATTCCATCGTCCGCCCAAGAATATTGAAGCAGAATTGCGGTCATGGAATCGTCGGGGGTAGCATTGGTGTCGTGATTTAATTAGCCACGGATTGCCCTTCGGCTTTCCATCGTCCACATAAGCAAATAGGGCGCAAAAATGTGGGCATGGAAACGTCGAATAAGTTAAGCCCTTTGCGACGATTCCAAGCCGCATGGCTACTATCTGTGCGACGTTGGAATGCCGCAAAAACCGCAGATATATCAAACAAAATCAATTTACTCCGCAAAACACACCGTAAATGTAGTGCCCTTATCGGGGTAGGATTCCACTTCAATGTTTCCCTCATTCATCTCCACCAACTTTTTCACAATCGATAAACCGAGACCACTACCGGCAATATTTCTGGTTTTTTCGTTTTTAATGCGTACAAAATCCTGAAATAGCAACGCTTTCTCTTCCTCGCTCATGCCTACGCCGGTATCGCTAACCGAAATGCTGATTTTCCCTTTTTCCTTCCGAACTGTACAAGTTACCTTCCCAAAGTCTTTATTGTATTTTATGGCATTGGAAATCAGGTTGTTGATAATGATGCTGCACTCATCTTTATCGCTGAGCAGATATAATTCATCAGGAGAAATGAGTTCCATTTTGATATGTCGTTGCTCTGCCATGGGTTCAAACATCTGTACCGAAGCACGAATAATATCAATGATATCGTTTTTCACGATTCTACGTTGTTTGGAACCATTTTCAATGCGTGTAAGGTCGAGCAAATCCATAATAAGACTACGCATGCCTTTAATGCGTTCCATAGAACGATCGATCATCGCATCATAGTCTTCGAGATTATTGCCTGCCTGGCGATCAGACATGATCCTGAGATATCCCTCAATGGCATTTAGCGGCGATTTCAGTTCATGAGATAAGACGGAAAGAAACTGGAATTTTGCTTCACGTCCTTCACGGTTCATTTCACGCGTCATGCGCTTCAGATAGAGGTTTTTGGCAATGCTTTCAATGGCTCCTTTGAGTTCTTCGGGCGTGAAAGGCTTGGGAACAAAATTATATGCCCCGTTGTTAATGGCTTTCACTGCCAGATCGAGAGAAGCGTAAGAAGTGATCATCATTACCGAAACATCGAAGTTTTTTTCTTTGATGTATTCCAAAACCTCTATGCCGCTGATTCCGGGCAGTTTGTTATCGAGCAATACAATATCTATGGAAGTGCTTTCAAGGATTTCAATGGCTTTTTCACCGCTTTCGGCTTCGTGCAGTTCGAAAGTGAAATCTTCTTCCATAAATGGGTACCCGACCGTGTGTCGGCCGAGCACCCTGATGATTCCCGAGCGTATGCCCGGTTCGTCATCCACCACTAAAACATGAAGAGTTTCCATGGTTATAGTTTTAATAATTTGAATACTTCTCTACGCAACTGGTCGGGACGAATATTTTTCTCAATATAAATATCGGCTTTGATCCAGTTTTTATCAGCTTCGGTTTCGATTCCGAAGACCATTCCGGTTTCGGCGGTTACTGCTGTGGCAATAATTACCGGGGTTTCAGGGTATTTGTTTTTCATTTTGTATGCAAGAACAAATCCGCTGTCCTGATTTTCCATAATGAGGTCGAAAATGGCCAAATCGGGCTTATTTTCACTCATTATGCCTTCTGCTTCCTTTTGTCCATGCGCTTCCATAACGTCGAAGCCCATGTTTTCGAGGTTGAGTTTTAGCTGAAAGAGCAAATCGTTGTCGTCGTCAGCTATAAGAACGGTTTTATTTAGTTTTTCCTTCATGGCATTTAGTGTTTTTATTGTCGGGGTAAAGTAATTCTGAACGTTGTGCCTGTTGGTTCTTTATCAGGGTCTGTATTGGATTCAATTTCAATTTTCCCATGGTGCATTTTAATAATACCGTAAACCAGCGGTAGCCCTAGTCCGGTGCCTTTGCCGGGTTCTTTGGTGGTGAAAAAAGGAGTAAATAGTTTATCCATATTTTCTTTGGCAATACCGGTTCCGGTATCTGAAATGTTGATATAAACATTCATTCCTTTTTCGGCAAGTACTATGCTAAGTTTTCCACCATTTGGCATGGCTTCTACGGCATTTTTCTCAAGATTGGTAATAGCCTGCATCATTTGTTCATTATCAAAATTCAGTATTTCATCTTTCATTTCAGAAACAATATCTGCTTCTATATTTTCCGGAATGATGACTGATTCGAGACTTCGTTTCATGAAGCTGACCATATTGGTGCGGCTGGGGCGTACTTGATTTTTTCGGGCAAAATTCAGCAGGCTGCCCACAATGTTTTTGCAGCGCTCGCTCTGTTCTACCAGCAATTGCAGGTCGTTCAGATGCGGGCTGTCTTCTTCCATTTCATCTTTCAGAATATTGCAGTACATTGTGATAACGCCTAATGGGTTGTTTAGTTCGTGGGCGATTCCTGCCGAAAGTTGTCCAAGTGCCGCAAGCTTTTCCGATTGTTTGAGCGCTTGGCTCATATCGGCAAGCTTTTTATTTGAAGAATTCAAATCTGAGATGCTGGTATGAAGAACCTCAATGGAATAGGGTAAGCACATTTCTGTTTCAGCCAGTCCGTTTATAATGGCAATGGCGTGCTCGCGACAAGTGTGATAGCCACAAGCGCCACAATTCAAAAGGTCTTCTTCTTTGGTCTTATTCATTTTCAGAAGTGCCTTTTTGATTTTCTCTTCGTCGGGATCTGTAATGCCTACCGGATCGGCTTGAAATTCTCTGTCCAGATTTATGCTTCGATTTTCTTTAATATTATTTTCCCATTCGTCTTTCTTGAAGCATTCAATTTTATCGTTCAGATATTTGCTTAATTGATTTCTACGGAAATATCTTTTTTTATTTCCCGTCATCCCCGGTCCCATTAAACATCCGTTGCAGCAATGTAAACTAATCAAATTGGATTCAATTTCCCCTTTGTCGAGTTCTTCAATAACTTCTTTGAAATCATTGTTTCCGGAAGCTACGATAATATCATTTTTTACCAGATTCTCAGTTTTGTTAATGGTTTGAAGAAGCCCTTGTGTAATTGGATATACTGAGCCATGACCGCCGGCAGGACCATCAAATTCTGTTTCGTTACATTCGGTAGGAATGATATTTCGTGTTTCAAAAAGATCGCGCAATTCTTCGAATGTTAGCGCATCGTCAATTTCATCAGATTCTGATTTTTTGGCTATGCAAGGACCGATAAAAATGATTTTGGCATCGGGGTTTTCTGTTTTTCGAATATATCTGGCCAGTGCCACCATGGGCGATTGAATGGGAACAAGCTGATCGACCAATTGAGGGAAGAATTTTTCCACATAGTTTACCACGGCAGGGCAGTCGGAATTGATATAGCTCTGATCGGGGTTTTTAACTAAAAACTCTTTTAATCTTTCTGAAACGAGATCGGCACCGAAGCTAACTTCCATTACTTTTGAGAAGCCGGCTTTTTTAAGCATTCCCACCAATACGCGGTGGTTTTTTAAATCATAAAATTCAGCAGGGAAGGAGGGAGCCACACAGGCTATAGCATTTAGTCCTTGGTCGAGAAAATTGTTAATTTGAACAACAGAGGTTTTATACGCCTTAGCTCCCTGGCTGCAAACATTCACGCAATTGCCGCAGCCGATGCAGCGTTCGCTGATCACTTCTGCCTGCCCATTTATGATTTTGATGGCTTTAACCGGACATTCACGGACACAGGTATAACAAACCCTGCAACGGTCTTTTACCGTGTAAACCAAATTTTCTATGAGTCTGTGTCCCATGATGTCCTCCGGTTTTTATAGCATTATCTTGCGAAAAGAATAATTCGTGTGCAGCAAATCGTGACTTTTGTGTCCGAGTGGCTCTATCAGAAACTCATCGTAGAGCTTTTGTACTTCAGGATTCTGATGACTTACTTTTACACTGTCTTTATCATCGATATCGTATAGCATTTGCAGACGAGCCATAATGTCGGATTCTTCTGCGCCAATCGGCTGTCCGCCACCATTGATACATCCACCCGGGCAGGCCATCACTTCAATAAAATGAAGATCTTTTCTGCCGTTTCTGATTTCGTCGAGTAGTTTTTTTGCATTGGCAAGACCACTTACTACTGCTACACCTACTTCAAGGCCGTTGATATTGAGTTTTGCTTCTTTTCTTCCTTTTAGGCCGCGAATCTCATTCACTTTGAATTTGATCATTTCTTCGCCGGTTAGTGTTTTATAAGCTGTACGAATGGCCGCTTCCATTACACCACCTGAACCTCCGAAGAGTTTTCCGGCTGAACTTCTGAATCCCAGTGGAGAATCAGTAAGTTCTTCGTCGAGATTAGCCAGGTCGATACCATACATTCGAATCAATTGTGCGAGTTCGCGGGTGGTGAGTACTGCATCGATATCGGAAATTCCATTCATGGTCATTTCTTCGCGCTGGGCTTCAAATTTCTTTGCAGTACAGGGCATAATGGAAACGCTATAAATGTTTTCTGTTTTGGTTCCGGTTTTTTCTGCCCAATACGACTTAATTACTGCACCCAACATTTGTTGTGGAGATTTGCATGAAGAAAGCCCTGGGAGGAAGTCTTCGGCATATTCTTCTGCGTATTTTATCCAGGCAGGGCAGCAACTGGTAAACATAGGTAGGGTTCCGCCTTTTTGAATTCGAGCTATCAATTCTGCTGATTCTTCCATAATGGTAAGGTCGGCAGAGAATGTAGTGTCAAAAACATGGTTGAAGCCCATTTTGCGAAGCGCAGCATTGAGTTTCCCATTAAGATCGATCCCGGCAGGTAAACCAAATTCTTCTGCCAGCGAAACGCTGATGGCAGGGGCATATTGAATAACAACGGTTTTTTCTACATCGTGCAATGCATTTTCGATTCCATCAATATGCGATTTCTCGCTTAAAGCACCGGTGGGGCAAACCATAATACATTGTCCGCAATTTACACAGCTTGAAACGTTGAGTCCTTTTCCAAAGGCAGTATCAACAGTGCTATCGCTTCCGCGGTGTGTAAAGTCGATGGCAGAAACGCCCATAACTTCTTCGCAAACGGTAACACATCTTCCGCAGAGTATGCATTTGTCGGGATCACGAATAATACTGGGACTGGAACGATCTATATGATTGTGTTTGCGCTCTCCTTTAAGGCGGCGGGTTTTCACATTCAATTCTTTAGATAGATGCTGAAGTTCACAGTTTTCATTGCGAACGCAGTACAGGCAATCGTCGGGGTGATTGGCTAGCAGGAGTTCTACAATGGTTTTACGACTTTCTACCACACGAGGTGAATGAGAAAGAATACGCATTCCTGCTTCTGCAGGATAGGAACAGGCTGTAATGAGTTTTCCTGTGCTGAGATTTTCCACCACACACATACGACAAGCTCCGTTTGGGAAAGAGTCTTTCATGTAGCACAGCGTAGGAATATTGATTTTGTTACGTCTGAGTACGTCGAGCAGGAGTTCGCCTTCTTTGGCTTCCAGCATTGTATTGTTTACTTCTATTAAAAAGCTCATGACAGTCGGTTTTAAGATTCAATAAGGCTTATAGCATCAAATTTGCAAGTGCTGACACATGATCCGCAGCCAATGCATTTGTCTTCAATTATATAATGTGTGGCTTTTTTACTGCCAATAATGGCACCGGTAGGACATTTTCTTGAACAAGCGGTGCAGCCGGTACATTTTTCTGCGTCAATGCTGTAGGTGCGAAGTCCGGTACAAACATTAGCAGGACATTTGCGTTCGAAAATATGTTTTTCGTACTCGTCTCTAAACCATTTCAAAGTACTGAGAACTGGATTTGGAGCAGTTTGTCCGAGTCCGCAAAGGGAAGTATCTTTAATCACGGCAGCCAGTTTTTCGAGTTGGATAATGCCGTTGATACGATCGAGGGCTGAGTTTTCGTCGCCTGGAACGGGTTTGGTAGTTATCGCTTCCATAATTTCAAGCATACGCTTTGTGCCTTCACGGCAGGGAATACATTTACCGCAGCTTTCGCGCTGAATGAAATTCATGAAGAATTTGGCCACATCTACCATACAGGTGTCTTCGTCCATTACTACAAGACCACCGCTGCCCATCATTGCGCCTACTTTTATCAGCGATTCGTATTCAATAGGAATATCGAGGTTTACAGGGGTAATACAACCGCCGGAAGGGCCACCAATTTGTACGGCTTTAAATTCTTTATTGTTTGGAATTCCACCGGCAATATTGAAAAGTACATCGCGAATAGTTGTCCCCATGGGGATTTCTACAAGGCCGGTATGGGTAATTTTTCCGGAAAGGGCAAAAACTTTGGTTCCTTTACTGGTTTCTGTGCCAATAGATGAAAACCATTCTTGGCCACGGGCAATGATTTCAGGTACATTGGAAAGGGTTTCTACATTATTAATTACGGTGGGTTTTCCAAATAGTCCGCTGGTGGTTGGAAATGGAGGTCTGGGTCTTGGCATTCCGCGTTTTCCTTCAATGGAATTAATGAGAGCGGTTTCTTCTCCGCAAACAAAAGCGCCGGCACCCATTTTTATTTTGATTTCAAAATCGACGCCACTGTCGAAAATGTTTTTTCCGATAAGACCATATTCTTTGGCTTGTGCAATGGCTTTTTCCAGGCGTTTAATGGCCAGAGGGTATTCGGCACGGATATAAACATACGATTTTGTTGCACCAATTCCGAAAGCAGCAATTGCCATTCCTTCGATAAGACGGTGTGGGTCGCCTTCAATTACGGCACGATCCATAAATGCACCGGGATCGCCTTCGTCGGCATTGCAAATCAGATATTTCTGATCGGCGTTTTCTTTATGGGCAAATTTCCACTTCATTCCAGAAGGAAAACCACCACCACCACGTCCACGGAGTCCGCTTTTTTCAATCAGATCGCAGAGCTCGAGGCTTTTGTAGGTGAAAATACTTTTAATATATGCTTTATAGCCGCCGCGGGCTATGTATTCTTCAATGCTTTCGGGGTTGCTGATACCGCAGTTTTTGAGTACCAAGCGGATTTGTGGGGCAAAAAACGGAATTTCATCAAGGTAAGGGGTGTTTTCCCATTCTTTGTGCCCTTCAGTGCGGAATTGACCAAGAATTTCAGTGTTTTCGGGTAATTCCAATTGCAGAATATGATCGAGAACATCGTTTACTTTGTCTTCGGTTACATGCTGAAAAGAAATACGTTGAAAACCCGGCAGGCTGATATCCATTATAGGTTCGGCAGAACAAAGACCGATACATCCGCTTTCAATTACTTTGGCATTAATGTTCTTTTCGTTCAGATATTGCTGAACGGTTTTGAGGGTTTTCCCGGCACCAGCACCAAGACCACAGGTTCCGGCACCGATAAAAATAACGGGAATATCGCTTTTTTCATTCTTGAGCAAAGCGAGTTTTTCTAGCGTAGCGGGATCTTTGGAATTATTGTCGTAGTCTCTTAAGATCTCGTTGATCAGAAATTCTTTATATGTGTTTGTTTCCTGCATGACTTATTCCTCCTTCATTCTGATATTGCTGATAATTTCGCGGATTGAACTCGCAGTGACTTTAGCGTGGAATTCTCCGTTTACAGTAATGACCGGGGCCAAACCACAGGCACCGATACAGGCAACAATTTCGATGCTGAATAAGCCGTCGCTTGTTGTGTTTCCGGCTTTAATTTTTAGCTCGTTTTGTAATTCTTCCAGCACGGTTGCGCTGCCCAAAACGTGGCAGGCAGTACCGCGGCATACCTGAATATGGTATTTGCCATTAGGCTGAAAGCGGAATTGATTGTAGAAAGTCGCTACACCATATATTTTACTTGCAGGGATATTCAGGTGCCTCCCCAACAGCTCGATAGATTCCTCTGATAAAAAACCGAGGCGATCCTGAATTTCCTGCAATAATGGGATCAACCGGTCGCGACTTTTCTCGCTTTGCTTAGACAAAATGTCTTGCGTTAATTCTATGTTTTCTGCACTTCCCATTGTATTGATTTTGTTGTCAGTTCGAGCGGAGTCGAGAACTGGCACGTTAATGTTTTTTGATTTGGCCTAAACCCTTGAGGTGAGACTGTCTGCAATTAACAGACAGCCTCTGGGTATAGGAATTTAGCTGAGTAATCTTTTGATTTCGGTAAGTACTTTTTCTGCATCAACGGGTTTTCTTACGAATCCGCTAACGGGAAACCATACATTATTACCGTCTTCTGAGCGATAATCGATACCGGCTTCATTGCTTTGTACATTTTTCACCAGCAAAATCTGCAGCGCGCTGTAGTTCGGGTCTTTTCTAAACTCGCGAGCCATAGCTTGTACATCGGCGCGGGTGGTAACCAATACATCGAGAGAAGTTTGGATAAGCACTGGAATTTTAGCCAGCTCTTTGTCAGCAAGAATTTCCTGCGCCAGTTCAAAACCTTCATAATGTGTGGTCATCATCACATCGAGGATAGCCAGATCGGGTTTTTCGTTTTTAATTTTTTCCAGTCCTTCTTTTTTGTCGTTGGCTGAAATGACTTCGTAACCGTCTTTTTTAAGAATGGTTTCTATAACGGTGATTACATCTACGTCGTCGTCTACGATTAAAATCTTTTTTGTTTCCATGGTTCTTGTTTTTTAAGGTTATTCTTTTGTTTTTTTGTGGTGTCAATTTGATGTTGTAAAGGTGCATTCAACTCGGCTGGAATTTGACGTAGTAGCTTACCCTTTTTGGAGGTAATTATTTCCCATTTTTAAGATGAAAAACCAGTAAAAAACGGCAAAATGTTAAATAATGAGCTTCTGTATATTATTGGATGGATAGATTATGTGTCAGATAATCAGGCGTATGGCTTTTTCGACCATTATGCTACTTGAAAAGAAGTGCAAAATGGTGATTTTGGATAAATGTGGGGAAATGAGTGGAAAATATGAAAGAATTTCCCTGTGGATTCATAGCTTTTTTGGAACACAGATTCGACAGATTAAACAGATTTTAGCATAGGCTCATACTTTAAATTTCCACCGCGCTCGCAATGCTCGCTGGTGTCTGGTATCGGGGTTGACAAGTCTTCGTCCGGCAAAGATTGTACACGGAGCCGGACAAGAGTTCGTCAACCAATAGAAATGAAAGCCACGGATTCATGGTTTTTTTTATCCGCAGATGAACGTAGATTATTCAGATTTTTTACCTTGTATCGTACTTCGGGCCTATCTTTATGCTTCGCGACGTCTTGCGACATCGATCGCAGGCGTTAAATTGCACCGCGATCAGCTTCCCTGGTGTGGATTTACACAGATTCTGATGCAAAAATGGCTGTCAGTTCGAGCGAGTCGAGAACATGGAACCGTTTAGGGTGCAGATTTCTCCTAGCTCCACTAACGGTTCCACGTCACATTTTGTGACGATGGAATGTTAGCTTCGCTTAAGCTTTGCCCCCCCCTCAAACCCTTGAAGGTTTGAGTACTGCCACACCATGCCCAAAACTTTCAAGGTTTTGCTGCTGCGCGGGTGAAGTGGAAATGCAATCTCTATTGTTTGATTTTGATGAAATTGCTTTTCTGGTTGTTAGGATTGAGCCATCTTCCCCAAAACCCCAACCACCTCCACCGCCTCTTTCACATCATGAACTCGCAAAATGCCGGCGCCTTTCATTAAGGCAATGGTGTTTAGGGCTGTGGTTCCGTTAAGCGATTCTTCAGGAGTAATGCCCAGTGCTTTGTAGATCATGGATTTACGGCTAAGGCCGGCCAGAACCGGTGCTCCGTGGTAGGTGAGCATCTGCATTTTGTCAAGCAGTTCGTAATTTTGCTCAATGTTTTTGCTGAATCCGAAGCCGGGATCAATAATGATATCGGCAATGCCAATGCTCCGCAAATAATTCAGTCTTTCTATAAAAAAGCGGTTCACTTCACGAATCAGGTTTTCGTAATCGGTCATGCTTTGCATGGTTTTGGGGTCGCCTTTCATGTGCATGATGATATACGGACATTTATGACGTAAGATTACCTCAGGCATATCCTGATCCATTAATCCCGCAGAAATATCGTTGATCATATCTGCGCCTATATTGAGCATAGCTTCAGCTATTTTGCTGTTCCATGTGTCAATTGAAAACAATGTATCGGGAAATGCTTTGCGTAGGGCAGGAAAGGCCCTCATGAGACGCCTCAGTTCTTCTCCCTCACCAGGATATTCCGCCCCCGGCCTAGTGGAAACCGCTCCAATATCGATTATGGATGCCCCTTCTGAAAGCATTTGCCCACAATAATTCAGAATCTCGTTTTCATCGTAAAATCTTGATTCTGTATAAAAAGAATCTGGGGTGATATTCAAAATCCCCATTACGGCAGGGAGTTGCAGTTCGCTTAATTTGCCTTTGCGGTTGAAAGTGAAAACAGATGAGTTTAGTGCCATGAGTTTTTATTATCTTCGCAAAAGTAAAGAATAAAATCATCAAATGAAAGGCAGATTCATCGTTATTGAGGGGCTCGACGGCTCCGGAAAATCGACCCAGACCGCATTGCTGAAGCAGGCTTTAGAAGTACAGGGGAAATCCTGTGAGTTTATTCATTTTCCGCGTACAAACGATGAGTCAAAACTCTATGGTCCTATGCTAAAACGCTTTCTAAAAGGCGAACTTGGCGCACTCGATGAGGTGGATCCGTATTTTGTGGCACTGCTTTTTGCTGGCGACCGTAAAAATGCCGCTCAGTGGATCAATGATCAGCTCAATGTAGGGAAATGGGTGGTGGCCGATCGCTATGTACTTTCAAATATCGCATTTCAGGGAGCAAAGCTCAATGGAGAAGAGCGCAAAAGAAAACTTGCCGACTGGGTTCTTGATCTTGAATTTGATCATTTCGAACTGCCGAAACCCGATTTGACACTCTTTTTGCACATGCCATTTTCCTTTACCGAAGCCAATCTTACAAATCAAAGAGAAGGCGAAGATCGCACTTACCTCGATGGAGAAAGAGATATTCATGAAGCCGATCTTCAGTTTCAGAAAGATGTGTATGCTATGTATAAGATGATGCTCGGCATGTCGTCCGCTGCATTAACTGAGCTGAAAATAGCTGAAAATTCTGGACAGATTCCTGCTCCTGAAGAAATTCATAAGAGTATCATGAATCTGATGCCGTGAAGAAAATCACCATTTATATAGCTGTTATACTCTCGGGTTTTGCACTCAAAGCGCAGATGCATCCTTCAACCGAAGGTGAAATTATTGAACATAAATATTATACTCTTTCATACCAAGAAGCTTACGAGCAAGCAGCATGGGTAATGTATATGCTGAAACCCGAAATGGTAGAAAATAAGCTTGTTAAACGCAGAGATGATTTTCGTTCGGATACATTAGTATCAACTGTTTCTGCGCAGCTTGCCGATTATAGAAAATC
>JAFGWG010000092.1 GCA_016937255.1 Bacteroidales bacterium | reverse complement strand
TTACTTTATATCTTTGCAAAAAGTTTTGCCATGCAGCGTAGGCATGTAATTTTAGCAGCGTCAATGTTTTTGCTTATCCTTTTTTTCGTTATACAGGGCAGTGGTCTGTAAAAAAACCCGACACCGAATGCACTTTTGTCGGGTTTCGTGTTTATAAATTACTTTGTATCTTTGCAAAAAGTATTGCCACACAGCGCAGGCATGTCATTTGAGTAGCGACAACACTTTTGCTCATTCTTTTTTTCGTTATGCAGGGCACTGGCCTGTATGTAAAACCCGACACCGAGAACTGTTCTGTCGGGTTTCGTGTTTCAATACGCCGAGAATTGCTGCCATTCCGTATTTTTTTCAAACAAAAACCAACAAAACCACTCCAAATCCAGAGAATTTCCATGATTTTCACAAAGATTTTCGCAAATTCCTGTCATTTTGCAACAATAAACGACATTTGCGGGCATGAGTTGCTGATCATGAAAAACATTTGCAATCATGAGTATTCATGAATAAACATTAAGCTACATTACGCTACGTGAAATTTGTTTCGTACATTTGATTCACTGATGTTTTAAAGCTAAAAATAAAGTAAAATGGAAGAACTCATTAAAGAAGCAGTTGAAAAGTATATGGAGCAGACCATACCACGGTATTTAGAAAAGATTATCCATGTAGTTGAGGAACGCCTAAATCTGCAAACATACTCCATACGTGAAGCAACTAAAGTTACCGGTATAGGATATACCAAATTGTATAATGCAGCAATGCAAGGAATAATCCCAAGCATCTATGACGGGCGCACTTACAAAGTATAACACACCGATCTTTTCTTTTATCTGGAAAATGAGAAGGCAAAAAACAGATTGTAGTTGAAAATTGAGAGATTTAGCCGAATTTAACATAACCCAAAATGGAAGAAGAAAATAAGAAATACGTACCAAAACACGAAACGCTAAAATCTTTAGCTGCATTGTATGGCATAGATTGGCGCACACTCAAAAGACAACTGGAGCCGATCAAACATAAAATCAGGTATAAGGAAGAAAACCGCCGCAAACTCACCCCAAGAGAAGTTAAATATATTGTTGATTATTTGGGGGAGCCGGGGGTGGATTGATAAATTCTGTTCAAAGTTTTAACAAGAAGGGTGCTTTCAAAAGAATGCATTCATTAGACTATCTTTAATATTCAATAATTAGTAATTGAAGTAAATATATCATTATGTAGAATAAATAGAAAGAAATTTGTTTTTTTTAGTTTTTATTAATTGTCACTACGTAAAAACACCTGTTTTTAAAAATACCGTAGTCTTGCGTAGTGACAAACAAAATATTCTGATTAACTTAGTGCCAAATTTCTGAAAAGAGCAACCACCTTAATTTTCAGCGTGTTTCAGATTTTTAATTTGTGAAATTTGAGTTCTTCATTAAATGAATTGTATTGTCATGTTAAAAACCCTCTTCCCATTAATCGCTTTCTTGCTTTCCCTTACAGCAGGAGCGCAAACCCCAACCTCGTTTCCGATCCCCGATGTTTGGCTTAAAGCCAACGTGACCAACGACAGTTTGAACCAATGGACTGACGTGAGCGGGAACAATAACCACGCACAAGCACAAGGTCTGCTTGATTACACAGAGGGGTTGATGAATTTCCAACCGGCTTTGGTATTTAATTCCTCACAGGGGGCTTTAACAATGCCATTCTTTCCGGCAAGCACATCAAATGTAACTGTTTTTGCAGTGTATAAAAGCAATGCCGGGCAAAACGGATATGGAATTTGGTCGTTAAAGCTTGACTCAGCCTCCAACCTTGAAGTAGCCAGTACTTACATGAGGGATTTTTCCAATATCAATATCTATTCAGATTCAAGTTTAGACATTCCCGCTGTAAATCTGCTTAAATACAGATGGATTAATCAGGAGGTGGACTCTGCTTTGTCAACCATGTATGTAGTGGGAAGCGACTCTCTGCCGTTTAGCGGAAAATTTGCCGAATTCATGTTTTACGATACTACACTTTCATATATTAATGTAGCAAAAGTACATACTTACCTTGGATTGAAATACGGAATCGGGATTGACAGAATGCACTATGTAAATGCAGCTGGTGAAAAGATTTGGAATTATAAAGACAATGCCGAGTACAAAAATCAAGTTGCCGGATTAGGAGCAGACAGCTTACTAGGTATTAACCAAAAGCAATCCTGCGCAATGGCTGGTGAATCGATACTAACTATTTACACAGGAACTCTTGAAGAAAAAAATGCTGACAATATCACCCATTTAAACGAAGGTGACTTTCTGATCTGGGGTGACAACGGCAAAGAAATCACATCATATATACCTGATACATTAGATCCCAATTTCATTCCGGGAGTTTCTGAAAGAAAATGGCTTATGGTTCGCAGTGGTAATACTGCAATGAGCATCAACACCAATATTAAACTGTATTTCCCGGAAATTAGCGGAGATACTATTTTGAATTTATTGATCAACCCTGATACAAATTTCAACTTCCCATATAGTACCACAACAATTCACCCTGCAGACAGTGTGGATTCATTGGGCTATCACTATTTCTACAATGTCAAATGGGACATGGACAGCTCTGGCTCTGATGCGTTTGCTTTCCAATATGAAGTCCCAGTTTATGTAAATAACAGAAATCAGGAAGAAAACCCTGAAGATGACCAAGGTGATGAAAACCAAATTACATCAATAGACGTTTTTCCAAACCCAACCAAAGGTGCGTATACCATTGAAGCTGTTTTGAAAGACATATCTGTCTTAAAACTCAGCATACAAGATGAAAGTGGAAAAATAATAAAACAAGAGCTTTACTCAGGAGCAGATCATTACACAATTAACGGGTTTATTGATGGCAAAGGCTGTTACCTGATGCTTATTGAAAGCAAAGAACAAAAAGAGAGTGTTAAACTGATTGTACAATAATTTTTAGCACATAACATGATGAAAACCAACTATTTTATCTACGTCGTATTAATTGCAGGTCTTTTTGCATTACTATATCAAGCTAACCCTTCTGACAATAGTAGGGATTTTAGTTTCCAAAACAGTGAGTATTCTCAGGCTTTACAAGAAGAGCCAGTACCGGTTCCTGAACAACTCTTTGAGGAAAATTACATTTCAAATGGAGCTTACACTACAGAAAAAGGAATTATATCCACTATTGGTGTTGCCCCGGGCGAACATATTGACAATCCAAAAGATAATACCATTGAAATTTTCATCAATGGAGATATTCCTGTAAATCAGAAAGTATATCTTGAGTATGATCTTTTCGGTTTAGAAGATTTTAATTCCGTGTGTAGAAGCATAAATGACAATCTCTCTATTGGTGGTCAAGTACTGAGAACCAATAATGTTTGGTCACACCAAAGTGAAATGATATCTGCTACTCAGTTAAGAAATGGCATAAATAGAATCAGGTTTTCAGTTCCTGAAGAAAGCAATATTGCTTATCAAGTAAAAAATGTGAATTTTCGTATTGAGAATGAAACTTATAGCAGCAGACAAATTGTACTAAATCAGACTGCTGAAAAAAGATATTATGGTGAATATGCGTATGTAAACGGTTTTGTGTTTGGAGCAGATCAAAATACGGAAATCATGGCCAATGGTCAGAAACTCCGTTTCCATAAAGGCGCTTTTGATGGGCTTATTAAAATTGATGAGCACAATGAAGTACTACTTACTGCAAAATTTACTGATGGAGAAAGTATTTCTACAACGATTGAATATGATTCAGAAAGCAAATACAATTTCCTAAAAACTACAGTTCCCAATGTTGCTTATGCAGAATCGTATGTAACCCCTGCAACTGCAATGAGCATGGAGCTTGATGCGTTTTCTTTGAAAGCTGAAGCAGGTTTCATTAGCAATGCTGCCACTCTAAATATTACCGGACTCCGTAATGAAGATATGGCATTGCTTGATGCAGGTATGATCAATGTAACAGCACAGCATAAAGGTTACCGTTGTTTACCTCATGGCTCAAACTTTGATAAATCGGTTTCAGTTAGTGTTGGGTATGATCCGACATTAATTCCTGCCGGATACGGTCCTGATGATATTCGTACATTTTATTTCAATGATGAGATTGGCAAATGGGAAATGTTGCCTTTTGATAGCCTTGATAAAGAAAATAATGCAATTATATCAAAGACCTTGCATTTTACTGATTTCATCAATTCAATATTAAAAACCCCCGAAGCGCCACAAACACAAGCATTCACGCCTACATCAATGAAAGATATGAAGTTTGCAGAACCGCTGGCAGGAGTTAACATGATTAGTCCGCCTTCTGCAAATAATAGCGGAACGGCTAACATGTCTCTGCCAATTCAAATTCCGGCAGGACGTCAAGGAATGCAGCCGCAGTTAGGTATTTCTTATAATAGTGAAGGAGGCAATGGCCCGCTTGGAGTGGGTTGGAATATGCAAATACCTTCCATTACAGTTGAAACAAAATGGGGAGTCCCTACATATAATAACACTTATGAATCGGAAGAATACCTTGTAAATGGACAACAAATATTGCAACTTGAAATTTTGGCTGGAGATACTACCCGCAAACAGATGTTGCATATGGATGGAAATTCACGGGTAAGAGTTGCTGATAGCACGGATTTTTCATATAGAGTAGAAGGAGCCTTTCACAGGATAAAACGCTATGGCGATAGCCCTGATGAATACTGGTGGGAAGTTACAGATAAACAAGGCACAAAATACTTTTATGGTAAATATCATTATGATAGCGGTGTAAATGACTCACTTGTTTTGTCTCAACCAGGAAGTGGAAATATAGCCCATTGGGCTTTGGCCGAAGTAAAAGATGTGTATGGTAACTATGTCCGTTACGAGTATACAAAAGGGGATTTCCAGGATGAGCCTGGTCATGGTGGGCAACAACTCTATATCCATAAGATCACATATACAGGATTGGATAATGGGTCTGTCACTGAAAACGGAAAATATACCATTGATTTCGATTATATTGGCGGACGTACTGATTATCAAATAGCTGGGAACTACGGGTTTTTAGTAGTAACAGACAGCCTTCTGAAAAAGATATTAATAGAATATGATAATGACTTTGTAAGAAGATATGAAATTGTGTATAAAACAGGTGCTTATGACAAAACGCTGATATGCGGTATAATGGATATTACCGATGAATTGTTCAATACAATAGACATTAATTGCAATAGCTTTTCAACCATGTCACAATCCGGGGTCAAGGTTCATTATTTTGACTATTATGAGAAAGAAGGATTGGAGTTTGAAAACAACACCAGCATAGTAACTAGTACTCAGGAATTTCAGGAATCAGTATTAAATGGAGGATTCACGGTAAACAGCACACAAAGTATTGGCAGTAGCAGGGGGCTAGATGTTGGGTATGGCGGTTCACTTTGTTTGGGGCTGGGATCTAAAGTAACCACAAAAAACAATGCGATAGGAGGCAGTCTCAGTTGGAGTAAAGGTTATTTGCGTGAAAAAATACAAATACTTGACATGAACGGTGATGGTTTACCTGATAAAATTGTTAGTTACAATACTGCAGGAATAAACTATTTTACGATTTATAAAGGTGTTTTGTCAAATGGAATACTAACCTTTGACCCAACCCCTCATTTTATTCCTAGTCTGCCAAACCTTGGCATTAACACTTCAAAAACAAAATCGTCAGGCAAAGAAATTCAAATCGGTATTGGACCGGCAAAGGGATCTGCAAGCACCTCTAAATCAAATACTTCCCAAAGAACAGATTATTACTTTGCAGATATAAATGCAGATGGCTATATTGACTATGTCAGCAATGGAACCATCTATTACAATGAACCGAATTCTAATGGAATTCCCGTCTTTCATGCAGAAAATGGAAGTACAGTTCAAACATATTTTGAAGACCCATGTTATTTTACAATACATGATGGGGAGGTGGATTCTTCCTTTAATGAATACCTGGAAGAAGATAGCACTATCCTTCGCAGAGACCCTGTGAAAATGTGGATTGCGGACGATGAAAACATTTTCATTATACAAAGTAGTGCTAAAAGAATCAAACCTGACCCGGATAAAAATGCAACGGTCTATTACACTATCCAGCTTAATAGCACTGTATTGTTTTGTGATTCAATTGCTCCAAACGACACCTTGGCACATGATATAAATCTATGCCCGGTCCAGGTATTTAACGATGACCGTCTTTATTTCAGAATGCATTCAAAGAATAATTCAGGGACAGATGATATTTTTTGGGATCCTAAATTGCTATACAGCAGTAATTGCCCGGTGATTACGACCAATAGTTTTGATCCGAATGAGAAAAGTTATCAAAGATATGTTTATTCAGAAGATGCGGTAATACATGATGGGCAGTATTTTACTGCCCCATTGGACGGGCACGTAATTGTTAAAGGACATCTTACCGCCCCAGCTCAAAGCGATAGCCTCCATTTTTTGATTACTCATAATCTAAACAACTTGATGGACACAATATACCTCGACAGTATTTCTTTTGATACCACTTTTTATTATAACATTGCGGTAAATGAAGATGATTCAATACATTTCAAATTACTAAGCAATACCAATGTTGCCTGGAGTGAAATAGACTTCTTTGCCCAGGTTCAGTATTACCAGGCCGACAGCATAAGCATTGATACAACAAACCCATATACATCTATTAATGCTTACCCCTCTGTTGAACTACCTATATTGCCCAAAGTACTGGTAAGGGTAGATGGGGTAAGCTTGGCAGCAGGGCGATATATTATAAAGCCAAATTTTTCGCAGGGAAGTGCAAATCTTAATGGCACTGTTGTTTTTACGGCCAAATCAAAAAGAAACCTCCTCGCTAAAAAAAATATAACAATTCAAAACGGGCTGGTCGTTGGTAGCCAGTTCCAAAACAGGCTTGTATTTACTTTATTTAATAATGATACTGTTTATTTTGAGTATTTTTCGGAAGACGAAGAACTTCTGTCTTTGTTTGGGTCTTATGTTACTAATGCTCGTACATTGGCTAATTATGGACAATGTGGCAGATATACGATCTTTCCTGATTCCATGAGGATATTTGGCAACCTTTACCAAGGCTGGGGGCAATTTTCTTATTACGACAGCACGGCAACAGCTTGTAGTGCTATTGATGAAAGCAAGCTTTTTTTGGATTTCCCCAATGTTGATTCGGCATTTCTTACCTCTTTTCCTTTAACCTCTATTGATACCACAATGAGCTTTGCACAAATAGAAAGCATTTTCGATGCCCAGGGAATCCCTGATATATATTCAATGCCCTTTATGCCCATGCAAGCAGATCGTGAAAATGACAAATGGATCGATGTTTTCAATAGTGCATATTGTGAACATGAAAATATGGGAAGTGCAAGTGGATTGAATTACCTAGAAAACACTTATATAGATTCCACATTAATAGATCTCGAGGATATGGAATACCTATTGCTAGATTTTGATAATCCGCTAGTGGCATCAAACCCATATGGGGCAAAACGTACTGTATCAAAATTTAGCGAGTCAACAAACAAATCATTCTCGTTCTCATTGGGCATCACCGGTAATGGAGGACCCGGAGGAGGTAGTTTCAGCTCAACATCTACCCAGAGTAGCTCTTGGGGGAAACTTGATTTTATGGACATGAATGGCGACAGATACCCCGATATTGTTGGCTATGACAAAATACAATATACTAATCCACAGGGAGGAATTTCTGATAAGAAACTAATTTGTGCCAATATTTATCCAAGCGAGGGAAGTGGTACATCGCATAGCCGATCATTCGGGGTACAACCTGTTGGGTTTTTACCTAAAAAGACTTCTGAGAGCATCAAGTCAAAACTGGATAATTTTTCAGGAAATGGTGTTGGCAGCTCTAATGGGGAATCCAACGTTGTTTATATTTATGCGGATATAAACGGCGATGGGCTAAATGACAGGATTGATGAAAATGCAAATGAGGTTCAGCTTAGCCTGGGATATAATTTTAATAGTCAGGAATATTATAATATTGCAAATATTTCTGAATCATTTTCTAATGCAGTTTCAGTGAGTCTTGGCTTCAATACAAATAATTTTAGCTGGTCAGGAGGGGTAAACGGAAGTCTTAATTTGAGTAATGATAACTACTCAATGATAGACGTAAATGGTGACGGGCTTATAGATATTTGTTTTGTTTCAGGCTCAGATTTATTGGCATTTATCAATACGGGAAATGGCTTCCAGACTACCCCGGAAACACTGAAGTTAAATTTCCTAAGCTTCATTCCCGGCTACAATGGGTTGCCTTCAATAAACAGTCTAAATGCAACTAAGTCGTACAATATTGGTGGTAATATTTCAGGTACAGGCGGAATACCGATCTGGTTGTTAAAAATCACCTTATCAGGCTATTTTAATGCAAACTACAGCATAAGCCCAGCTAAACATCAATTAAGAGACATTAATGGAGATAATACACCTGATTTTATATATGTTGATGAGTCAATAGGAATTCCTGTAGTCCTTGCCAAATACGGCATACCCCAAAAAGTCAACATGCTTAAAACTGTTACCACTCCCGGTAAGAGCGAATACTATGTTGATTATGAAAAAACCTACCCCAACCGTGAAAACCCCAACTCTAAATGGGTAATGAGCTCAACTAAGGTTTATGATGGTTTTGTTGGTGACGGATATGACACTACATATTATAAATACGAATACGATAGCGCTTACTATCACAGAATGGAACGCGAATCTTTTGGCTATAAAACCGTAACCACAAAACAATATGATAATTTCTCCCCAACCGGCATTTGCTACCGTACAACAACTGAAAAATATCATAATGATTATTTTCTGTTCAAAGGCTTAAAGAAATAT
>JAFGWG010000008.1 GCA_016937255.1 Bacteroidales bacterium | reverse complement strand
TTTGCCTCAAAAAATATTTATTTACGAATAGTATAATTAATGAAATAATTAAAGTGTATAACCTATGAATTTCCTAAAACAATCATTTTAAGGGGGTATAATTTTGAAAAAAGCACTTTATTCTTTATTAGCACTGGTAATAACATTATCAGTGATGTTTGAAACTCCATATATTCATGCTGCAGGTGAACGTTCAATTTCTTTTGGCACAACACTTAATGCAGAGGATCAGATGCTTTCGTCTCAGGCTCTTGCAAAATCAATTGCCAATCCAGACTCCTCACAATGGCAAGCGAAGGGTGATCAGAATAGGACTTATTATTTTTCTGAAGCTAATACTATAGAACGCTACCGGCTGTGTGTTCCAACCAACTGGGATGGCAAATCAAAGCTACCACTGGTTATGTTCCTGCATGGAGCTGGAAATGACGAGAGTTCATATTTGGTTCAGAACAACAATCAAATGATCAATCTTGCCATGCAGCATGGATACATACTGGTCTCACCTATAGGCCATACAGGTGCATACGGAAACTTCCTGAGACTTTCGGCTCCTTTCGGGAAACCGGATGAAGCAGCAAAACTCATGTCTCAAGTCACATCGGACAGCGATCGTACAAATGAACTCAGCGAAAAAGACGTAATCAACGTATTGGAAATAGTATTAAATGAATATCCAATCGACACAGGTTCGGTATTTCTTACCGGGCACTCCATGGGAAGCGGAGGCACATGGTATATTGGCGGTAAATATTCTAAATACTGGACTGCTCTAGCACCCATGTCGGGACCATTTGTGCAGGAAACAGGCTATCCATGGGATAATGTACGCAATACTCCAATCTTTATAACTGAAGGAACACAGGCCCCGTCATTAAGTGCAAGCAGGTTATTAAACAAATGGATGACCAATAAAGGTTATAAAAACGAATATAAGGAAGTAAATGCAGACCATCCGGGGATGGTCCCTCTAGTGTTACCTGATGTTTTTAAATTTTTCGACAGTTGTAGAACAACTTCTACAGTATCCCCAACAGCCACACCAACACATACTGCAACTCCTACAGCTACAAGAACTCCATCAATAGTTCTTGAAGGTGATGTTAATGGTGACGGTGTTTTTAATTCAATTGATTTTGCGACCTTCAGAATGATTTTGTTAGGTATGAGTGTCAACAAATATGAATTTTGGGACAAGGCGGCCGATATGAATGGAGACGGAGCTCAAAATGCCATAGATTTTGCATTGATGAGAATGAAGCTTCTAGGCCAAAAGTAAATGAATTAGAAAGCCCATATATAAAAATCATTTTAAGTGAAAGAAAATAATAGAAAAACAGAGATTCCCGACAAGAAACTGCCGGGAATTTTTTACGCCTAAATGACGATAGAGATAGCTTAATCGCCAGAATGGTGTTTTCGAAGATTTATTTTTATCACAGTAATGGGAAAATAACGGGCTTTACCCAAGGCAGCGTTGATTGTTCGGATTATCTTATCGCTCGGGCACCATATACAAGCCTATGGTTATGACACTATTTAAATACAAGTTTGACGTCAATTTAAAGTATACTTCAACCTTACACAATGTAATTATATCGGGAAATTAAAAATATGGAGGGGTTTGGCTAGAACCCCAACTAATAAAAAACGTTCAATATGAAATTGTGTAAACTAAGCTTCACAATAGATATTTTGTGCGAATTTTTTGGCAGGCATACTCATTTAGTTTGTAGAACTCATCCCTAGAATACCGTGTGCTATATACTCTTTCATACATTGTATCAACATTGCATATATCTGGCCTTTTCAAGTATATGCTACACAGATTTCCTTTTAAGTGGATGCATACTCCATTTCCGTCGTCAAACCCTGATAGCTGAGGTATACGATCAATATGTCGGCAACACTCTCCACATTTTGTGCATTTGAAACCGCATTCTTTATCCATTGGCAGAAGCAGAAAGAACGCCTTGTACGGAGTCAGCAACCCTCATTGATTCCGGAGTGAGCTTGCCATCTTCAGAGAGTATAGGTGTATCCAGAACCGCTTTTATAGCCCCGGCAAGGGACATACAAGCGGCGACTGTCGACTTCTGTTCTGGTGTGAACAAAGAGTAATCTGTTCCACTTGTAATGATAATTTGGTCAAGCGAATATGTGAGTGGTTCAAACAACGCGTTTAATTTGAGAATTAGTCGCTCAAACATATTTGCTCTCATACGAATACCTTTGCATACAGATTTTACCATATCCATTTCCTCTCTGAATTCTTCTGACTGTGCCAAATTCGAGTATGCTTTTTCTTTATTTGCGCTAGCTTTTCCACCAACAATGAACCCCATCACTGCAAGTGCAGGGCCTGCTATAAGTCCGCCCAATACCATTGTGCCACCAGCAATACCCAAACCTCCCACTGCTAATGACCCTCCTCCAAGAAATGCCAACGTAGCATTTGTTGCAGCTATTCCACTCAAAGATGCAATCGCAGTACCGGTTGATGCTGCACCAAACGCCATTGCACCACCATAAGCTCCAAACGCTGTTATTGCTCCGATGGCTGCTCCACTGGCAACTCCGCCAACAA
>JAFGWG010000091.1 GCA_016937255.1 Bacteroidales bacterium | reverse complement strand
CCAGTGATATTACTACTGGCAGTTAATGTTGTGGATTGACCTGAACAAATGGTTGGATTATTTACGGTAATGGTTGGGTTAGAAGTACATGGTAGCACGCTAACATCATCAATATAATAATATGCGTAATTGGTTTGAGGACCACCTTTATTCACAATAGTTGTAGAAGCATTACCATAATAATTTCCAATTATAAAATATTGATAAGCTGCAGTAGCGGTAAAGGTAAATGAAATCTGAGTCCAGTTTGTAGGATCATCAATAACTGCAGCATGAGTATAATGTGGTGTTCCACCTAAGGGGCATAAACCCGTATTATTCATTGCAGTCGTATAGAATTGAATTCCGATATTATTTGTTGCATAGCCACAATAGTCTGCCCATGACACATAGAATTCAACACAATACTGCGTTCCAATTGTAAGAGGGGTAGATAATTGCCCTTGAACATATTCTCTATATTGTGGATTACAAAAAGAGGAACTAGGAAGATATGTTAATAACCCAGCCATTGTACTTCCGCTTCTTGGAGCCTGATTTCCAATGCAAGATGCTCCCACACAGAAAGCACAGCTTCGGCAACTAGTTGCCAACGAGGTGTGATGAATATCTGGTGACCCACCTGTTGGAGATGACCATATATTTGCACATGCATCGAATTGTGCGCCAGAGTATAGAGCACATTGCAATGACCCAGTATTAATATTTTCAAAACTTGGATCAACGACAAGGTTCTGAGCATAAGTAATCGTGCTCAATACCAAAATGCTGATTATCGTGTACAATACTTTCATAACTCATTTATTATTGATTAGAATTTTGTCCAAAATCGATTTCTGTAAGAATACTGCCATCTTTATTGAAATAATAATAGAGCCCAGATATTTTATTATTTTGATAGAAACATCGCATCATCAATTCCCCAGTATCATAATACTTCTCATATAATCCCGTGCGAATATTATTCAAATATGTGATTTTTTCAAGTAAAAGGTCATTTTCATATATTTCCCATTCACCTTCCTGCTTACCTGATACCAATTCACCTTTCATTAATAAATGTGTTTGAGAGGCATCTTCATAAATCATAACTGAAGCATCCGGTGCATTTGTAAAATCATAGAAAGTATGCACTTCTCCATTATTATCAACATCATTGGTAACCTGTATCCATGAACAGTTGCCCAAACTAACTTCAATCCATGATTCGACTGGTGCAATAGTAGCTTGTGAAAATAGGTTTCCACTGACGTAAGTCATAATGAAAATTAAAAGAAAGATTGCTTTATTCATAGTGATTTTTTATAAAAAACTCTATATTTGAATTATAAAAATAATTCGAATATTCTTCAAATATACTAATATAAGGTATAATTTCCAAAAAATGAATTCATCAATGTGCTATTGACAAACTATTTAGTGTATTATGCAAGTATGAATGAGCAACAGGATTAGTAATTAATTATTACTTGCAAACCATCGTTAGCAGCAATAGTATTGGGAAATATTTTCTTGGCTTCATTCAGTAAAACTTCTGCATCCTTATATCGAGCAGAAAAATGTCCGATTAATAATTGATTTACATTAGCTGCTTTTGCTATTCTAGCTGCTTCTTCGGCGGTAGAATGAAATTTCTCTCGTGCATTAATATATTTACTTTGGTCGAAAGTCGCTTCGTGATAGAGTAAATTTACATTTTTTATATGTGGAATAATTTCGGGATAATAACTTGTATCGGAAGCATAAACGTAAGATCGGGGCGGGGGAGCGGCAATCATTATTTTTTTATTTTCAATTAATTTGCCATCATCAGTTGTGAAATCTGCCCCGTTTTTAATTGCTTTTATTTCCTCGATATTGGGACTATTTTCTAGGATAAATTCCTTTTTAATCTTACTCTCAGACTGTTTTTCAGTAATTCTGTATCCACAGCTCACAATTCTGTGCTTCAACGGAAAAATGTAAATATTGTATTTATTCATATCAAGAAATTCGCCTTCCTGATTATCTTCTATTGGATGAAATATTATGGAATATCCTGGTTTGAAATGAGATATTTTGAAAATGGTATCAATATAAACTTTTAAGTTCTTGTGCCCCACAATATGAATATCTTTCGTTCTGCCTAATAAATGCATGGTGTTTAATAATCCTGCAAGTCCAAAAAAATGATCCCCGTGCAAATGGCTGATTAAAATCAATTCAATGCGATTAAAATTGATTGAATTTCTTCTCAATTGAAACTGTGTCCCTTCACCACAGTCAATTAAAACAAAGCGCTCATGTACATTAAGTACCTGAGCGCTGTTGTATCTTGATGGTATTGGGGCACCTGAACCAGAGCCCAATACTGTAAGTTCAAAAGTCATTAGCGATTAATAATCAACTTTTGAGTTAATGCTTGCTCTCCTTTACGTACGGTGTAGAAATAGATTCCTTCAGGAATATTTGCAACATTAAGTTGAATTAGGTTTTCACCTGCATTGATTTTCTCATTAGTAGATAATACACTTTGTCCAAGCATATCAAATATAGTGATATTAATCAAAGCCGCATCTGAATTGGCAACATTAATTACCAGGTTGCTGGAAGCGGGATTTGGATAAGTTTCTTTAATAGCAAATGGATATTGGCGACTATCAATAAGACCTACATTCGTGCTGTCAAGAATAACAATTTTAAATCCTTTTACGGTATCAGGTAATGTCAATGGCATTCCACTTAATTTACCGTGAGATTCCACATAGATGGTTATAGGATAAGTTCCTTCCATTCCTGTAGTAGGTGTACCCATAATAGCAACACAACCACTATCTCCTCCATGAAAATAAGCAGAGGTAGTATTTGCAGCCCATGTAAACCCTGAAGGTAGACCTGCTATGTTTTTAACGCCAATAGAATCAATGGTTGCAACCATTCCATAAAGTACAGTGTCGACAGGAACTACAGCAGTAATAACACCAGTGTAATACTGATTAACAGCTGCATTTGGTAGATTTGTAACTGTGTCAGGATAGATTCCTGGAGCAGTATATGTGACGTCTGGATAGCATGGTTGTGCCTGAAGGGCAACAACACAGCTCAAAAGAAAAAGAAGAGATAGAAGTTTTTTCATAATTGGTATTTTTTTTACAAATATAGAAAATTCTTGTTTAAATAAATAAAAAAAACCACGCTTTTGACGTGGTTTTTTTAAATATATGTTTTGCAGATTATTTCTAATCCTCAGCTTCGTTTTCATCGGCTGCGGTTTCCTCTTTTTCTTCCTTCTTTTTATCTGCAACTTTAGCTTCTGCTTTTACTTCTTCTTTCACTTCATTTTCTGCTTTCACAGTTTTTTTAGCAGTAGCTTTTTTGGGTTTCTCTGCATCTTGAACAAGGTTTGCTAATGCTGCAAGGTCGCCAAGTGTCTCTTTTTCAACGTTTTCGTTGATAATTTTCACTTTACTATCTTTCGATTTCTTAGCAGTGCTTTCGCTATCCTTATCGGCACTGGTAGCTTTCTGGTAAGTTCTCAGGTGAGAAAGAACAATTTTGCGATTCTCTTTTGAGAATTCAATTACCATAAAATCGAGATTTTCATCTGCAGCAGCTTTGCTACCATCTTCTTTCGCCAAATGACGAGAAGGAACATATCCTTCAACACCATAGGGAAGAGATACAATAGCACCTTTGTCGCTTTTTTCAACAATGGTTCCTTTATGAATGGTTCCAACATTGAAAATGGTTTCGAAAACATCCCATGGATTTTCTTCGATTTGTTTATGACCGAGGCTTAACCTGCGATTTTCAACATCAACGTCGAGTACAATCACTTCAAGCTCTTCACCGATTTTTGTGAATTCGGCAGGATGTTTGATTTTTTTCGACCAAGAAAGATCGCTGATATGAATCAGACCATCAACACCTTCTTCCATTTCCACAAATACACCAAAATTGGTGAAATTGCGAACAACAGCTTTGTGCTTGCTTTCAATAGGATATCTGTCTTTAATGTCAACCCATGGATCAGGAATAAGTTGTTTAATTCCAAGCGACATTTTTTTATTGTCGCGATCTAAGGTAAGAATTACAGCTTCTATTTCATCGCCAACTTTGAGGAAATCCTGTGCTGAGCGAAGATGCTGTGACCATGACATCTCAGAAACATGAATAAGACCCTCCACACCAGGCTCAATTTCAACGAAGGCACCGTAATCGGCAAGTACTACAACTCTACCTTTTACTTTGTCACCAACATTAAGATTTGAATCGAGTGAATCCCAAGGATGTGCAGTTAGTTGTTTCAGGCCAAGAGCAATGCGTTTTTTGTTTTCATCGAAATCGAGAATAACAACATTGATCTTCTCATCCAATTGAACGATTTCTTCTGGATGATTGATACGTCCCCAACTAAGGTCGGTAATGTGAATTAGGCCGTCGACACCACCAAGGTCGATAAATACCCCGTAAGATGTGATGTTTTTAACAGTTCCTTCAAGAACCTGACCTTTTTCAAGTTTAGCAATGATTTCGATTTTCTGAGCTTCGAGCTCATCTTCAATCAGTGCTTTGTGTGAAACTACGACGTTTTTGAATTCATTGTTGACTTTAACCACTTTATAATCCATGGTTTTACCAACAAAAATGTCGTAATCGCGAATGGGTTTCACATCAATTTGTGAACCCGGAAGGAATGCCTCAATGCCGAAAATATCAACAATAAGTCCTCCTTTAGTGCGGCATTTAACCTCACCTTTGATAATCTCGCCGCTTTCATGAACCTCGTTAATACGATCCCATGCTTTAAGCAAACGTGCTTTCTTGTGTGACAGAATTAATTGTCCGGAACCATCTTCCTGGCTTTCAACGTACACATCGATTACATCTCCAATCTTTAGATCGTGGTTGTAACGCAATTCGTTAATCGGAATAACACCGTCAGATTTGTAACCAATATTGACGAAAACTTCACGCTCAGCAATGGCGATTACAGTTCCATCAATAACTTCCTTCTCGGAAATCTGACTCAGCGTCTCAGAGTACATTTTCTCAAGCTTCTCCCTTTCGTCTTTGGAATAAAGTTGATCTTTTTTGCCAATGGCATCCCAGTTGAACTCCTCTACCTGGGGTGAAGATTGCTCCTCAATGTTTTTTAATTCTTCAGTCATTCATAATTCTCCTTTCCTTGCCTGGGTCTCAAGCAATAGTTTCTTTAAAATGGCTGCAAAAGTATGAACTTTATTTCAAATAAACAAGAAATATGTCAATCATTTTCAGCATTTTCAAATATCTTCAAGAGGTTTTCCGAATTACGAATACTTTTCAAACACCATTGAATTAATATAAGCAGGCGTTCCGACTCACTTATGTAAGTTAATGTATTGCTTTTCATAGCAATATCGATGCTTTTCTGCAGAAATAAAGCTACGGAAACGGAAATATTGAAACTCTCGGTAAACCCATTCATGGGGAGAGCCACTTTATAATCGGCATGCTCAATTGCTTCTCGACTTAAGCCATCTTTTTCGTTTCCAAAAACCAAAGCAAGTGGTTTATCAAGCGGAAGCTCATTAATAGAAATAGGGTTATTGTGCGGTGTAGTAGCGGCAATAGCGTATCCTTTATTTCGAAGTGCTGTATAGCATTCTGCTTGAGCATTTTGTGAACTGTATTTATAAATATCGAGCCATTTTTCGGCACCAAGCGCTATATCAACATTTGGGTTAAATTGATTGATTCCTTCCATAATATGTACATCTTGTACTCCGAAACAATCGCAACTTCTTAATACCGCACTGGCATTATGAGACTGGTAGATGTTTTCTATAGCAACAGTAATGTGTCGAGATCGTTGTTTCGATACTGTTTCAAAACGTTGTTTTCTTTCTTCACTAATATTCTGGTAAAGAAATTCAAGCAAAGCATTGCCCCGTCCATTATCAATAATATTCTGAATGCTATTATTCATCAGATTTTAAAGCGTATAAGGAAAGTTGATATAAAATTCGTGCAGCAACATTGGCATCCCAATCATTATTTTCATTAAAACCAGTTTCGCACAAGTCGAAGCCCACAATTTTCTTTTTATTTTTTAATAACAATTGAAAGAGAAAGATCATTTCTGAGTAAGTGAATCCACCTGGGACAGGAGTGCCAGTCGAAGGACATAATGCAGGATCCAGTCCATCAATATCAAATGAAATATAAACCTTCTCAGGCAATTCGTTTAATATTTTGCTAAATATGGTATTCAAACTATCTCCATCAAACTGAGCTTTGCGAATATCTTTCATAAAATATGCAGAAAACAGTGGGGAAGAGCTGATAAAATCAGACTCTGCTTTACAAATATCGCGTAGCCCGATTTGAACAATTTTTTTAATACCCTGAGATTCTTTAGTCAAATTAAACATTAGGCTGGCATGAGAATATGAAAAGCCCATATATGAATCACGCAAATCTGCATGGGCATCAATTTGAATGATTCCTATTTCTTTTTCACGCTTTGCTACCGCCTTAATATGCTCCAACGCAACACTATGGTCTCCTCCAACAAGCCCTGAAAGTTTTCCATCGCTATGAATTTTAGCACTTGCAGAAGCTACATATTCATTCATTTCTTCACAGGCAGTATTAATTCCTTCCTGCAATTTAAGCTGTCTTTCGCTTAATGGTTTTGCATCGTTTTCATGATGGTGAATAATTTGAATAGCATTACGCCTCTGAACTGCATTGGCATCGTATATCGATTCAGGCGCTTGTAAAAGAAAAATTCCTTTTCGCCATTCTTCCTTCAATTCTACATCAAATAAATCAATTTGAAATGAAGCCTTCTGAATAGCATCTGGAGCAGCAGATGTTCCATCACCATAACTGCACGTTACTTCCCATGGAACTGGAATAAGAATAAGAGCAGAATCATTGTAAGTATTTGGAAGTCCGAAAATTCCTTCGCTTAGCAAAAAATTATTGTCAGCATTAAAATTTGCCATTATACATTATTGTTTAATGAGGTATAATTCTATTGCAAAGATCAGAATTTTTTTATACTCTGCCTTTCTTCTTATATGTGAAAAAAAATAAAATTTTATCTATGATACATGAGAACTTGCATTTGAAAAGATATTTTTTATATATTTGACAGCAAAATGTAATTAAAATTAGAATCAATATGGGACTTTTCAACAAAATCAAAGGCGAATTTATTGATATTATTGAATGGTTAGATCCAACCAATGATACCATAATTCATCGTTTTGAGCGTTACAACAACGAAATCAAGTATGGAGCAAAACTCACCGTCCGTGAATCACAGAATGCTGTATTCATTAATGAAGGGGAAGTAGCTGACGTATTTAAGCCGGGAATGTACTCACTGGAAACACAGAACGTTCCTATCCTTTCAACTCTAAAAGGTTGGAAATATGGCTTCAACAGTCCGTTTAAAGCGGAAGTTTATTTTATCAATACCAAAAATTTTACCGACAAAAAGTGGGGAACCAAGAATCCGATTATGATGCGCGATGCTGAGTTTGGCATGGTTCGTATTCGTGCTTTTGGTAATTATACTTTTAAGGTAAAAGATCCGGTAAAATTCATTAAAGAAATTGCTGGTACCGATGGTACTTTTACTACAGATGAAATTGAAGGTCAAATTCGCGATATTATCGGAACTGAATTTGCAGATTATGTTGCAGAACAAAAAATTCCGGTACTCGATTTAGCTGCCAATTATAAAGAACTATCAAAAGGTATCAACGAGTTTCTCAATAAAGAAATTGAAGAATACGGTATCGAGGTTAATAAATTCTTGGTCGAAAACATCTCTCTACCACCAGAGGTAGAAGAAATGATGGACAAAAGAACCAGTATGGGTGTTGTTGGAGATTTGAACAAATTTACCCAATTCCAAACTGCCAATGCTATTGAAGATGCCGCAAATAACCCAAGTGGTGATGCTGGAGCCGGATTAGGAATGGGTATGGGGTTTGCTATGGCCAACCAAATGGGTGGTTCCATGATGGGAAATAATCAGCAACAACAGCAGCAAAACACACCACCACCTCCTCCTGTACTTCAGTATTTTGTAGCTGTAAACGGACAGCAGCAGGGACCATACGATATGGCAACCCTTACAAATATGGTACAGCAAGGAAGTTTAACTAAGGAAACATTGGTTTGGAAAAATGGAATGGCAAATTGGACACCAGCAGGGCAGGTACAAGAACTGACTTCTGTTTTCCCAGTAGCTCCACCACCAATGCCTCCTACACCTCCTACTGAATAAAAATTCAAGTCCCTGAAAACAGGGACTTTTTTTCTTTTTTTGATTTTTGAATACTTAAGTCATTGAATATGAGTGATAAGATTTTTAATGAAGAGCATGATGAGACTTTGGAGACCAAATGTCATGATTGCGGAGCTATATTAAACTTTGCACCGGGAACCAATAATCTTAAATGCCAATACTGTGGTGCTGAGAATGAGATTTCCAGCGAAAGCGAAGAAGCTATTGAGGAGCTTGATTTTGATGCATTTGCAAAAGAAGCGGTAAAACCTGAAGATACTATGCAGGTGGCTACTGTGAAATGTACAGCATGTGGAGCTTCAAGTACTCTGAAACCCAATATCAGTTCTGATATGTGTCCGTTTTGTAGTACTCCTATTATTGTTACTGGGGGTACAATGACTTCGATTATTAAGCCTAAAAGTCTTCTGCCTTTTAAGGTTACGCAAAAAGAGGCGTACGATGGGTTCAAAAAATGGATTAAAAAGTTGTGGTTTGCTCCAAGCGCACTAAAAAAGTATGCAACAAATCCTGAAAAACTTAAAGGGATGTATATTCCGTTTTGGACGTATGATTCAGATACCTATACCAAATATTCAGGTGCACGCGGTACACATTATTATGTTACTGAAACATATACTGAAAATGGTCAGACCAAAACACGTCAGGTACAAAAAACTCGCTGGACACCGGTTTCAGGTTCTGTTAGTCATTTCTTCGATGATATTTTGATTGTTGCGTCAAATTCACTGCCACGAAAATATGTAGATCGTCTTGAGCCTTGGGATTTTGAAAATCTGGCAAATTTCGATGAGCGCTATTTAAGTGGATTCCAAACCGAAACCTATCAGGTTGATCTGAAATCAGGTTTTGATTTGGCGAAAAAAGTAATGGAATCGACCATTAGAAATCTTGTTCGGAGAGATATTGGTGGCGATGAACAACGTATTTACTCTATGAATACGCAATATAGCAATATTACTTTCAAGCATTTATTATTGCCAATTTGGCTCAGTGCTTACCGATTTAAGAAAAAAGTATATCGTTTTCTCGTGAATGGAAGAACCGGAGAAGTACAGGGCGAACGTCCATACAGCTTCTGGAAGATCTTCTTCTTTATACTTGGAATACTTGCCGTTATTGCCGGTACACTTTACCTACTTGGTGTATTTGACAAATAAAAGTGTATTTCATAATAAATCATTTAAAGCCGGGCGTTTGTTCCGGCTTTTTTTATGAAATATAAACGGAATTCAATACATTTGCACTAAGAATTTCAAGGCATGGAGCATTTCAATCACATTCGCAGCAATATCATCGGAATTGATGAGAAAGTAAAAAACCAGTTTGGTGAATTTCCTCTTATTTATGGTGATTGGGTGGCTTCAGGGCGCTTATATCGCCCGATTGAGCAAAGATTGTCTGAAGTAATCGGCCCTTGGGTGGCCAATACCCATACCGAAACATGCTTAACCGGAACTCTGATGACAAAAGCATATCACGAGTCAAGAAATATTATTAAAAGACATGTGAATGCTAACGAAAACGATGTATTGCTTAATGTGGGTTTTGGAATGACTGCAGCTGTAAATAAACTGCAGCGGATTATGGGCTTAAAATACTGTGGAAAACTTAAAAATGCTGATCGCTGTTTGAGTACAAGCGAAAGACCAGTAGTTTTTATTACACATATGGAACATCATTCCAATCACACCAGTTGGTATGAAACCGTGGCTGACGTAGTGGTTATCCCTCCCGGAAAAGACCTAAAAGTTGATCTCAATATCATGGAGGATACATTAAATAAATATAAAGACAGAAAACTTAAAATAGGATCGTTTAGTGCTGCTTCTAATGTTACCGGAATTCTTAATCCTATTCACGAAATGGCAGAAATCATGCATAAGCATGGGGGAGTAGCTTTCTCAGATTTTGCTGCAGCTGGACCTTATATTGATATAAATATGCATCCTGGAAAAGATAATTATCTCGATGGAATTTTCTTTTCTCCCCATAAATTTCTTGGTGGACCAGGGTCAAGTGGCGTTTTAGTATTCAATTCAAAACTTTATCATAATGCTTCACCCGATAATCCCGGTGGAGGAACAGTAGAATGGACAAACCCTTGGGGGGAGTATATGTACATCAATGATATTGAGGTTAGGGAAGACGGGGGGACACCCGGATTTTTACAATCTATGCGCACCGCTTTGTGTCTAAGCTTAAAAAATGAAATGAATCCTACAGCTATAAAAGAAAAAGAAGATATTCTGCTTAAAAAGGCTTTTGCAGGGCTCGAAAGAATTAATGGCATTCATATTCTGGCAGACGAACACAGAGAAAGACTGGGCGTAATTTCATTTTATCACGAGAAAATACACTTTAATCTTATTGTGAAGCTTTTAAACGACAGATTTGGAATTCAGGTTAGGGGTGGATGTGCATGCGCAGGTACTTATGGCCATTTTCTTTTAGATGTAAGTCACGAAAAATCTAAACATATTACAGATTTAATTAATTCAGGCGATTTGAGCGAGAAGCCCGGCTGGGTAAGGTTTAGTATTCACCCAACAATGACTGAGCAGGAGATGGATTATGTTTGCGATGCAGTAAAACAAATCAGTCAGAAACACTCAGAATGGAGCATAGAATATCGATACGACTCAAGAAAGAATGAGTTTTATCATAAAGATGAACCCGAATTGCAGGATAGAGTTGAGAAATGGCTCAAACTTTAATTAAAACTAAAAATCAGGGAGTTAGTTAGATAATGAGTGCGATGCACAATGCCTTCCGGTGGTTGTGAATCATAATATAAACGATAGGCAGTAGAGAATGCAAAGTGTTTAGAGATATTAAATACTAAATCAAACTGACTGTATATTCTAAAGTCATTGAAATCTGTAATTTTAGGTTGAAAATAGGTGGTATTATAAAATCTTACATTTTCTGCTATGTTCAAAGTCATAGACAAATAGCTGCTAATTCGATGATCGCGATGGTAAATCAAAGGAGTTGAAAGCTCCTCATACTCATACATATACAATGATGCAAAATAGATTCGACTTTTATTCTTTTGAAGTAATTTGAAACGAGGACCTATACCTGTTAGCCATCTAAAATTGACATTAAGTAGCTTATTATACTGTGCTTGAGTAAAAATTTCTAGCGTAAATCTTTCTTTTATTTTCCGATTGTAACGAATATGCTGCGTACCTGCATTTTGAAAAGATTCACTAGCACTTTTCGATAGGTTATAATCTGTAAGAATCAGAACAATATTCGAGTCTTTTTTATATTGTATGTGATTATTCCATGTAAGATTAAGCAATTCACTCGAAGTTTGTACATATGTTGCACCCAACTTGATTTTACCAGTCCAGACATTGGTATCACCTTTAATGCGTTGGTTTTCAATATTAACTACTTGAGAGCAGGCGAGAGAACTAAAGAAAATTGCAAATGCAATTAATAATAAGGATTTCATTTTTTAATTACAAAGTAAATAATTATTTGCGGATATGAAGTAATATTCATATTTTTGCACCTCTTAAAAAATGGCGAGGTAGCTCAGATGGTTAGAGCGTCGGATTCATAACCCGGAGGTCTCGAGTTCAATTCTCGATCTCGCTACAAAAAAGTTAAGCAGAATAACTAAATTGTTGTTCTGCTTTTTTTATTTCTAGCACTTTGTCAGGGGATAAATGAAATGCTGAATAATTAGATATAGTAGGTTAATTTAAAACACCAACTTAACATAATATTAATTATAGGACAAAACACAATATTCAGGCAATATTCTTTTCAATCTTTACCAATGATTCTTTTATTGAATCTATGGCCGACGTCATTTCTTTTTTAATTTCTGCACCTGTTTTTATATCTTTTATTGTTAAGTGCAAATTGATTAAAGTGGATATAACGTCCTCAAATGATTTACAATGTCGGTGAAACGGTTCTGATTTTTGAAGTCGACGCAATGACAAATATAAATTTTCATCGATCGAAATTTTGCCATAAATTCTATTTCTAAAACTTTTTGCATTAAATTCAGGCATAAATAATTTGAATTCTGCGAACTTAGCCCGGAGAATTCCCTTTGACAGAAATTCCTTTTTGAATATGCGGGTTTCTTCACTGTTTGCCAAAACCTCAAATATATACTGGTTTTGTACTTCAACAATGAATATTTCACGGGTGCGAAAATTCAATAATATATCCCCTATCAAATAACGCATTTATTCAGTTTTGCTGTCTGAATTGCCTGAAAGCAGTGTAATTGATGAAACGCGTAGTTCCTGCCGTGCCACGGCTTCCCCTGCGTCGTTGATGTAAGCAGAAACAACGGGCTTTCCAGTAACCTCAATTTGATCACCTTTCTTAATGTACTGGGCTAGCTTCAAACCATGTTCCCGAAAGTCTGCACAACGAACCCATGTTGTAGTTTGTTCTTTCACACCTTCGTTGTTCTTGAAGCTTTCCGAGTGAGCTACCGAAAAATTTACTACCTTGTTTCCGCTGTTAAGCGTGTTAATTTCAGCGTTGCCGCCTACATTTCCAATAATTTGCAATACTAATTTGCTCATTTTGCTATTGATTTTAAAAGCCGGGAATTCGCCCGGCGCGGTTATTCTATTTCTACGCTCTTTTTAACAGTCAATAAAAACCATTAAAACGGCGTTTATTTTTGTGTAAAAAGGAACGTCTTTCAATTCCCTTAGATTATAAAATACAAGTTCCGTTTCGCTTTCCATGTCCCGGCGCTTGCGCCGAGCAAACTCTCTAAATATTTCTGACTGCTTTTCCTTTTCCGGTACAGGATTATATTTTGTTTTGTCAAAACTAAATTTATCTTCGACTATTCTTTTCAAAATGGCCTTAACGGTCATATTCTCGGGTACAGGTGTATAAAAACTATTGTCCCGGTTGTTAATTAGTGCAAACGGTTCCGGCGCACCCTGTGGTTGTCTCTTTTGTTTTTGTGGGTAAAATGTAACCAATTGGGCGGCTGTGCTTTCAATTTCTAAACCGCTAAAAGGATTCAATGCCTTTTCGGTACTTTCAAGAATAACTTCGCCTTCATTATCTAAAAGCCTGTTGAAGTTTAACGCAGGTTCTTTGTAGAACTTCCCAAAACGACTATATAAACGCTTTCCGGCTGTGTTTTCAAGTATATTATTGAGTTCGTCAATGTCTTCAAAAACTTCGCTTCCTTTGAAGTGGTATTTTATTCCTTCAAGTATTCCACGAAGATATACTTCAAGTATTTTTTCCTTTTTTTCTTCTGGACTTATTTTCATTTTGTTAATCAGACGCTTTTCAGCATCTACAAAGAATTCTTTTTTTACAAGCTTCTTTTCACCGTTTTTGTTGTCTAGTTCCATTATGTAACGGCCTGATTCATCTTTTTTGTTAAAATAAAGCGTTTTAACGCGTGTTTCTGTTGCGCCTGTTAATGACTTCCAATGTTTTGATACTGCTTCCCTGAACGGCTCAACATGGTTATTATGAAGAAAAACAAGTGAGTGTATGTGTATGTGAAAACCGTTTCCGGATTCTGAAACCGTTGTTTCAATTCCATATTCGCCGGCGTAAACCATTTCTTTCCAATCTTTACGGCGGCGAAGTTCGCGGAAGTCTGCAAGTATTTCGGCGGCATAAAACTTCTTATTCTTATATAATCCGCCTTTGTGCGGAACTGTTAAGACCATGTGAACCGGATGATACTTTTCAATAATATCGAGATTGTCTATTAAATAACGCCTGTATATTGATCTTATTAATTGAGATTTCCGATAATTCCATACGGGGCAAATTCTGTGCTTTGTGAATAAATGTCCCATTGTGTACGTGTCCCATTTCCCGCCGTTTTGGAATAATGCAGCGACTGAAATACCCATGTCGCCTAAACTGTAATACGCTTTTACTAATTGCGAATAATGTTCTTCAATGGTTGCAATAGTATCAGCTTCTCGACCTGTCCCCCTCCCTGCTATTATCATTCGGTGGTTTCTTGCCTGTCGCGAATTGTTTTTATCACATCTCAAAATAGCTACGTCTTTTGTTTCGTAAGCATCTTTTAATAATTCCTTATACCGCGCGCGGGTCTTTGGAAGGTATATACCAAAGTTATCATTTATAAAGTCGTTTAATCTTTCACGTTCCCGCAAAGCTTCACCGCGCTTCCATGACAGTTTAGCTTGCATTTTGCGGTTAAGTTGAATTTTTTCTTCCGGATTCATTGTGTTTTGTCTCATTGAAAAAGTGCAAAGATGTTCTTATATTTATCAAGGTAGGTTAATGCGCTGATTTCCACCGACATATTAAAATGACAAATCAGCCGTTTCAGGCAAATAAGGCTCAATAATTAACTCAATGTCTTTCAACTGTTTATCGTAAGAATCGTAAAACCGACTTTGTTGGCCCGGTTTAAGGACTTCCAAAGCCGGCTGTACAACCTTGCTTATATATGAAACAAAACTTTCAAATTGATCTAACTTAAAGCCCTCAAGGCGATTAATTGAATGCGACAGGGTGTCAAGTGCTTTAATTTTATAGCGTGGCACTAACCCGTATTTGTACGCGTGTACGCGCTTATTGTAAAGGATATTACATTCCTTTTTTAATTCTGTTAGAAGAATTCGTTCTTTAACCTCATTAGGGGTTCCTGTTAAGTCTTTTCTAATTGTTTTTCCCTTTATATCTATGTATGTTACGGTGAGCATACCGGGAAACATTGTAGGGGTAATTTGAAGATTTTTCATAGTTCGGGCTTTTGTGGTAGTGGATTTTTTACAGTGAAGGCACTTAAGCGTAAAAACAGATTCAACCTTGTATTTTGTCCGGTGGGAGTAAGGCGGGAAGAGTCGCCACTCTTCGCCAGCCTTGCCACCGGTGCCGAACTGTTTTTAACGAATCGGCCTTCCTGTCCGCGGTTGCTTCCCAGCAGAGCCGCGGAAATTATCTTTTTATGCTGAAACTTCCATTTCCAGCAGTTCAGTTTTGCTTTTATTCAGGTGCGCGGCTATTATGGCCAACGCTCCAATTTCTGTGAGTCGGCGTTGATGCACCGGGTTGTTAAACCAGTTTTCAAGCGTTTGCGGTGTGATATAATCAAAGTATTCAATTAAATCGTGCCTGCATTTTGCGTGATGTCTCACCTCTTCCAGTATAGCCTGCTTAACGGGCTTGTACTGGTTCTCTGTGGCTATTGCTGTCATTGTTGATAGTGATTAAATTAATATTGTAAACTGAAACCCATTTTGTTACAAGGTCAGGAAATTGAAGCTTAATACTCCAAATACGGCCGTTAAAATATCGAAGAGTTATAACGCGCCCCGTTTGTAAAGTGCCGTTTCTATACATTGGTACTGATTGACCAATTTTATATGATTGATCTTTATTCACCGTCGCCCCCTTTCCGCATTGCCTCTTGTGCAAT